>CAJQMW010000123.1 GCA_905479535.1 uncultured Maribacter sp.
TATTCATTTAGGCGGCCTAATCGCCATTATAGTCTTGTTGCTCTTGGCCTTCGTATTGATAGGGAAGAATTACTTGTCACACTCTAAAAAAATGAAGGAGACCAAGTTAGAAGAAAAGCTTCAAAAAGCGGAGAGTAAGACCATCATCGGGATTATTGAGGAAAGTGCCTCTAACATCGCCTTGGCCATGAAAAGAGGTAATAAAATTTATTCGCAAAGTATTGATGGACTCGCCAGGCATGATTTAGATACACTTAAAAAAGGTAAAAAGGGTATTTCAAAATTGGACAAGGAAGTAGAGGCATTACGGGACAATATTTTCTATTTCATAAAGAACTTGGAAGAATCCAGTGTTGATACAAGTAATTTTTACATAACGGCCCTGAGCTATCTTCAAGATATGACACAGTCCCTTGAATATATTTCGAAAGCAGGTTATAAGCATGTGAACAACAACCATAAAAAACTACGGTTCAATCAAATCAAAGATCTCAAGGAGACCGATCAGTATGTAGAGAAATTATTTACCGAAGTAGAAACCATATTTGAATCCAATAATTTTCAAGGGCTTACTGCCTTGATAATGGGTAAAGAGGAACTACTTCGTAAGGTAGATGATAAAATAGCCAAACAAGTGGAAAGAACCCGGGCAGATGAATCCAGCCCTAAGAATACGGCACTTTACTTTAGCATATTATTAGAAACTAAAGACTTGTTACAGGCGACTATGAACCTTATAGAAACCTATGAGAAATATGCCAATACGTAATCGCTTTATAAAGCTCTCCTTTCTATTTTTAATGGATCTTCTGAGTTTTTTTCAGTAATGCTCAAGAAATTACCAGCAGCGAATTATTGAAGAAATCCATCGCCTATCACGATGCTAACGGAAATTGGAAAAATTTCAAAGACAAGATGTCCATCACCATGAATACCCCAAACTCGGCCGATCGTAATAGTATCTTGTTTATGAATTTGCCCGCTCAGTATTTTAGGTTTTTAGTGTGAAAGGATAATCATACCATAGAATCCATTATAGAAAAGGATAGTTGTACTTTAAAATTGAACGGAAGTACAAACATTGCCCAAGTATACAAGGACAGTCTTCGTATTAGTTGTGAAAGGACCAATATGATGAAGAACTACTATCCCTTCGGATTGGAGCATAAAGGATATAATAATGTATCTTATGGCGTAAAGAACGACCTGAAGACCTATCAAAAACAGGAATTCACGGAGGACTTGGGATTGAACACCCATGAATGGAAATACCGTATGAGTGATCCATCGATAGGAAGGATCTGGCAGGTGGATCCATTGGCGGAGGAATATACGTATAACTCCACCTATGCCTTCCAAGAGAACAAATTAGGTTCCGGGATAGAACTAGAAGGATTGGAAAGAATTAAGTTTGATGAAATATTGGAGGAAGGGACAAGAAAAACAAGTTCTGCACTAGGTAAATTGGGGAATAATTTTACTACTGGCGAAGCAAAACGAAAGATGCAAAATGCAATGTCGAATGATCCTTTGGTTGAAGTTAAAAATGAACAGGAAAAGAAGGCAACTACCGAAAGCGCTATCGCTGAATTTGAGGAGGGTGCGGGTCCGACAATGAAAGGTATTGCCTTTGAGACCGCCGAGAGAGCTGAAAAAGATGTGCAGGTCGTTGATGATATATTAGGGGCAACCGCTTTGGGAAGATTTGGATCAAAATTGTTACCTGCTACTAGAGGTATTAAAATTTTAGCAGTTGCTACAAAAATAGGACTTTATGCTTCAGAAGAGGATGCTGAAGGTGTCCTAATTGAGGCAACGGATTTATTTGTTGACGAAGCTACGGGAAAAGTTGTTAAGGAAAGTCCTTTACCTGAACAGGCCCAACCCGCAACAAAAAATATTATTATGCGAGCATACGATTACTTATTCGGAAATGATGATGAGTAACAACTTTTATATTGGCTTATTCTTCCTCGTAGCAGGTGTTTTTTATGGTATATATAGCCTAAAAAGAACAGGAAAGAAATTTGATGGTGAAGGAGGTTTTGGCAAGTCGGTAATTGTAGGAGGTGTTTTAGGAAGTTTTGTGTTGATTATGGCTGGACTTTACTTAATGTTAGGATAATGTTCAAGAAGAAACTTATTCTTATTGTTTTTGCATTTACTAGTTCTTGTAGTTCAGAAAAAAATCACTTCAAGGAAGGTAAGTTTATGCTTTACGAATCAGAGGGAGATCCGATGATAATTGAAAGAGACGATAAGTATCAGCTTGAATATTCCATCGACAATAGTAAGATTGAACTGTTTAAGGTACATTGGCAAGAAGATTCGATATATCAGTTGGAATCTATGCACAAGGAAGATTCTAATGATTTTATAAATCTTTTGGTAAAAATAGATAGTACAATTAATGACACTTTGTATCTGACGAGTTCTATGAAAGGTGTAGAATTTACTGTATCAAGTAAGATGATAAAAATTGATGATAATTTAAGCAATAAGTTCAAAGAGATTTTGAAAACAAAAACCGCCCACTGAGGCGGTTTTTTATGTTTTGAAATAAGTTGATTTTTTATAGAGGCCCGTATCTATATTACGTATGATAAGTGCGAGCACTTCCTCCCTTGGCGGGAACCGATTACCATAGCTGTAGTTCTCTCGACAGACAGGACATTTTAAGTTTACCAAATGACAAGAGCACTTGTCACAGAAAAGTTGTAGGTTGGTTACCTCATAACGCCTACCGAAGAAATCGTACTGCCAGCGGTACTGTACGTCTCCGAACACGTCTTTGGACAGGAGAAGTATAAGTGATGGTGACTATAAAGAAGAGTTTGCCATCACGGTCAA
>CAJQMW010000124.1 GCA_905479535.1 uncultured Maribacter sp.
AAGATTTAATAGGCTTATTTGTTGAAGATGAAAAATTGCTCGGGGAAACCAGTCAATATTTCAAGTAAAATCCACTTCTCCACCTACACTTTTATTCTATGGTGGTCAAGGCCCTTCAGTTCCAGTTTCGCAAGGTATTGCCCTGGATGGAAAACTAACGGAGCTTGGCGTATACCATGAATCTACGCTGTATTAAAATGAGGGCCATGGTCGGGTGGGTCTGAATCTTTTTGACGCCTCCGTGAAATTGAAAAATTTCATCAAAAAGCATTTATAATTCATAAGGGTTTGTGAACACACCCTTAAAGTTTTGGCTTCTTATTTTTCTCTCCCTACCCACAGGAAGCAAGGAGAGGTCTGTTCCATTGAAGTTTTAAAACATCACCTTTTCATAAAATAACTTCCAACTTAGCAAAACGCAGCAATAACTTCTTAACATCACCTTGATCAAACCGTATCTCCGCTTTCCTGTCATTCCCCACACCTTCTATTTTAAGGACTTTTCCTCTTCCAAATCGCGTGTGGTTCACGAGAGATCCTTCGGAAAGATTAGGGTCTATAGTATTTGTATTTGCTACCGGTTGTGCCAATTGAGGTTTTATTTTCCTCAGTTTCTTGAGTTGATTCAAATTAGGTTGACCGATACTTGGGGGTGTACCCTTTTTGGGTTTAATCTGGCGTAATTTACTTTTATCAACATCCCCGAATATATCCGCATCTATTAATGATTTGTAACGATACCCGCCATCTAGAGGGGTCAGGTTCTCTACGTATTGCTCATCTATTTCCTCTAAAAACCGACTGGGCTCTGCATCTATGAGTTTTCCCCAACGGTACCTGTTTTGGGTATAGGTCAGATAAGCCTGTTTTTCGGCACGCGTCAACGCCACATAAAACAATCTTCTCTCCTCTTCAAGTTCACTTCGTGTATTCATGCTCATTGCGGACGGAAACAAATCTTCTTCCATTCCCACAATGTACACGTAGGGAAATTCCAGACCCTTTGCCAAATGAATGGTCATGAGTGCCACACGATCATCGTCCCCGGTATCCTTGTCCAAATCGGTGGCCAGAGCCACATCCTCCAAAAATTCGGACATACTGCCCGTGGCTTCATCTATTTCTTTCTGTCCTTCAACAAAGTCCTTGATACCGTTCAATAATTCCTCCACATTTTCCATGCGCCCAATACCTTCGGGCGTACCGTCTTTTTTAAACTCTAAAAGTATACCTGTTTTCTTAGCTACATGTTCCGCCAAAGTAAACGCATCCGCACTTTCGTTCATAATTTGAAAACTCTTGACCATGGTCACAAAATCCTCCAGTTTCCTTTTGGTTCCGGAATTAATTTTCAAATCAATTTTACTAATATTCTCCATCACCTCAAAAATGGAGCGGTCGTAATGGTTGGCGGCCACTACCAATTTCTCAACGGTAGTTTGCCCAATTCCCCTTCCCGGAAAGTTGATAACACGTTTTAAAGCCTCCTCGTCCTTAGGGTTTATCACCAACCGTAAATAGGAAAGTACGTCCTTTATTTCCTTGCGTTGGTAAAAGGAAAGTCCCCCATAGATGCGATAGGGAATGTCCCTTTTTCGCAAAGCATCTTCAATGCCCCTGGATTGGGAATTGGTACGGTAGAGCACGGCAAACTCACCATTGGAAAGCTGATTTTGCATTCGATTCTCCCAAATAGATCCGGCCACGTACCTGCCTTCTTCCGCATCGGTCACACTTCTATGGATTATGATTTGATTCCCCTCGTCATTGGCAGTCCAAACCACTTTTTCTAGCTGGTTCTTATTTTTAGCTATGATAGAATTGGCCGCGTTCACGATATTTTTAGTGGAGCGATAGTTTTGCTCCAAGCGGTACATTCCCACGTCATCGTAATCTCGCTGAAAATTAAGGATGTTACTGATATTGGCCCCACGAAAGGAATATATACTCTGGGCATCGTCCCCTACTACACAAATGTTCTGGAACCGGTCCGCCAAGGCCTTGACAATCAGATATTGGGAATGGTTGGTATCTTGATACTCGTCCACTAAGATATATCTAAAGCGGTCCTGATACTTCATTAGCACATCTGGAAAGCGTGTTAGCAGTTCATTGGTTCTTAACAACAAATCATCAAAATCCATGGCTCCTGCCTTAAAGCAACGATCTACATAGTTCTGATAAATATCCCCTATTCTTGGTCGCTTTGCCATGGCATCCGCCTCCATCAATTCTGGATTGTTGAAATAAGCCTTTACGGTAATCAAGCTATTTTTAAATGAGGAAATTCGATTTTGAACCTGTTTGTACTTATAGATGTCCTTATCCAAGCCCATTTCCTTGATAATAGAGGATATCAAACGTTGGGAATCCTGTGTATCATAAATGGTGAAATTGCTTGGATAGCCCAGCTTGTTACCATCGTAACGCAATAATTTGGCAAAAACGGAATGAAACGTACCCATCCAAAGGTTCTTAGCCTCCGAAGCTCCCACAATACTGGCAATACGCTTTTTCATTTCGCGTGCTGCCTTATTGGTAAAGGTCAGTGCCAAGATATTAAAGGAGTCCACGCCTTGCGCCATGAGATGAGCAATGCGATAGGTAAGCACTCTTGTTTTTCCGGACCCGGCTCCGGCAATTACCATAAGTGGCCCGTCCTTATGTAGGACAGGTGCCTTTTGTGCATCATTAAGTTCGTCTAAAAAAGTACTCAATATTCCGTTTGTTTTAAGCCGTGAATTTAGCTATTATAAAAGGATACCGAAAGTGATGTTTTTTAGAATTATAAACAATAGATGGTATTTCCTTTCAATTTGAATATATTTAGCCCTCTATTGGCTAATTCTATGACAACGTTCAATTTCAAAGGTATTTCCCTAATCGTTTTAAGTTTGATTTTTACACATCTGATAAACGGTCAAACCAAGGAAAGTGGTCCTGTAATCAAAGATTACGGCAAAGTTTGGAAGGTGGATAATACGGATTTTAAAGTAGACGCGACCAAGAGCTACAAAGCCGTCTTCGATATCATGAACTCCCCTGAAGATACCTCCCAATTAAATGCCAGCATAGAAACTGCGGCGAGATTTTATAATATGCACGCTCAAAACAGAGTGCCCCTTGAGCAATTGAAAGTTGCTTTGGTTGTTCATAACAAAGCGTCCAAAGATGTGATTACTTCAGATGCGTATACTAAAAAGTATGGCACAGATAATCCCAATGAACAACTAATAAAAGATTTAATGAGTGCTGGTGCTCAAATTATATTTTGTGGGCAATCCTCTGCTTCCAGAGGTTTTCCCAAGGACCAGCTCATCAATGGGGTACAACTATCACTATCGGCCATGACCGCTTTGATACAATTACAGGATGATAATTACAGATTAATTAAATTTTAAATGATAGATTATGAGAAAAATTGCACTTTTGGCTGTTTTGCTGTTTGGCTTTTCGGCCTATGCGCAAGGCCCAAAACTAGAAAAGGATTATGCTGCCGTTGAAAACAAGGTAATTGAATGGCGCAGGGATATCCACCAAAACCCGGAGTTGGGGAACAGAGAATTTAAAACAGCGGAAAAAGTTGCTAGACACCTGGAATCCTTAGGGATAGAAGTCCAAACTGGGGTAGCTCATACGGGAGTAGTTGGAATTTTAAAGGGTAACGCACCGGGTAAAGTGGTGGCGCTACGTGCCGATATAGATGCACTGCCCGTAGTTGAACGGAATGATTTACCCT
>CAJQMW010000125.1 GCA_905479535.1 uncultured Maribacter sp.
GAAACTTGAATTAATTAAATCTTATGCGTTGCCGTACGGTTTCGTGCAAAAACGCCACACAGGCTACGGAGACGTTTAAGGAGCCTATCTCACCAAGTAGGGAATTTTGGCACAATGGTCGGAAACTTTTAAAATGGATGGGGTAATCCCCCTGTCCTCGGACCCCATGAAGATGGCCGTTGGTTTCGTAAACTCAATATCATAAACCAACGCATTTGTCTTTTCAATAGCTGAAACAATTTGCACACCGGATGCCTGAAGATAAAATACAGCATCCTTTAGGTGATTTACTTTTACTATCGGAACTTTAAATGCCGCACCAGCTGAGGTTTAATAGTATCGGCTGTAACGGGTGCAGCCTCTTTTTTTTGTATAATAATGCCATCTACTCCGGAACATTCCGCTGTTCGTATGATGGCACCAAAATTCCGGACATCGGAAAGCTGGTCCAGAAGTAAGAACAATGCTGGCACCTTCCTGTTTTGAGACGTTTCCACCAAGTCCTCTAGCGTTTGGAAGGAAATAGGGGAGATACTGGCTACGGCACCTTGATGGTTGTTGTTTTTGGATAGTCGATTTAGCTTTTCTACCGGGACATAGGAAATGGTAATTTCTTTTCTTCTAAGAAGATTTTCCAAATCCCGAATTAAATCGCCCCTAAGGCCTTTCTGCAGAAAGACTTTGTCAATTTCCTCGTTGGAATTAACAGCTTCCATTATGGCCCTAATACCGTATATCTGGGTGGTTTTTTGCATGAGGCAAAAGTAGATAAATAATTTCTCTCGCTGGAAATTTGCTCATTACTATTTACCTAATAATAATTTCATCATTTTTATGACAGATAATGGTGTTCCTATTTCTTCAATCCTATATTTAGGTGTTTTATTCCCTATTTCATAAGTTATCCCGAACGACATTATATGCTGACAAAAGCCGTCATTTGAAACCGGTCTTGCACCAACACCGGGCTTTTCGTTTACCTTATATTCTGGAATGGTTTCCTCCAATGCTTTCAACCATTTGGCAATAAAATTGGCACAAAAAATATCTTTCCATGTTGAATGAAAGTCTAATCCCAAGACTATTATTCCTTTACCTTTTTTAATAGTATTGTAAAGGTATTGGACCACTTGTTTAATTTCTGGTTGTCTATACTTAGACTAATCTCGGTTTAGATCAACACCTCCTGTATTATGCCTCCAATGACCCTAATCAAATCCGTCTGGATTTAAATTTGGAAATGTAATTACCTGGAATTTGCTCAAAAATTGTTTGGAAACAACTTAATTTTTCAAAGGAGCTTTTAGAAAATGCTGAAAAGAAAAATAGCCGGTAACTTTCCAAGGATGCTGACGAGTTCATACTATAATATCTTTCTTTTCTTTACTATACACAAAAATATCTAAAACAGGTGTCCTTTTACCTAGTTTTGAGACCCCTACTGATATAAAATGAAAAAATCTTCTTTGGCGTCAATTACATTTAATCTAGATAATTCCCCGACGGCTCCGCCTCCGATTTACCTCCCCTCTTGCATCCGACGAGCGTAGCGAGAGGAATGCACAAGGTCGCAACTGCATTTTCGCAGTTGCGGGTGAGGCAAAATATAATCCCGCACGTGCGGGACGGTTTTTGGCCCCAAGGCCAAAATGAAACCGGCGAAATACCCCTATGGCCTGCCTCGGGGGTAGTCGGTTTCAAGGAATTTTTTGTTCGGTATCCAAGGAAGAAACTGCCTTTAGTGCTGAAACCCGCATTGTATATTAATCTGTGCTTAATTTATAATTATGTTTTTATTTGGAGAGTAGAGAATGTCATCAGTTTCGTAAGCCTGACATGGTTCATTATTTTTTTTGATTTGGAGTACATAAAGAGGTGAGTTTTCTTTAGAAGAATCAATCTTAAGATACAGAGGTCATCTCCCCGCTCTTCGGCTTGTAGAGCAACGCATTGACGATCTCGGCGATCGGCACCCTTGGGGAAGGGCCGTGGATCTGTTTGGGTAGGTATGGTACGATTTTGGTCATAACGCTATCTTTGTCCAGTGTTTTGTACATGGGCTATGGAATTTATATTTGGCGATACAAATATGCGTAGCCCTTTCTTTCGATCCAAATTCAACTCAAGACGAGTTCTTGGTCATGGACGAAATAAAAGCGTTTGAAAATAAAGAAGTTTCTAGGAAAATTGAAAGTCCAAGGCATGGAATTGCCGGACATATTGAAAAGAATTTTAACAAATACTATAATAGGGTAGTTGGTTCGGATTCTGAGGAAGCCGCTCTGATTGTTAAGGATTTCTTACCGATAATTACAGAGTTTCAAAAATCCTCATGAAGATATATTCAAGAAGCTAGGGCCTGTTAACACTAAGCCCAAAAGTGGCTTTTTCGCCCTTTTTCTGGATTTCAGTGTTGATTTTTGGCCACGTAGCCCGCTATGTTTACCCAAAATCGCCTCGAAATCCGAAAAAACCATCAAAAAATCCATGGTTTTCGTTTAGTGCTAACAGACCCTAATGAACTAAGTAAAAATAACCCTCTCATTAGAGGAACTTTTAAATTATGAAGCTCTTCTATCAAAAAAATAATTTATTCTTGTTGGAAATATAGGATTTTACGTTCTTTGTTTAAAATGATTCTAAATAATGAAAAAACAACGTGAACGCTCCAACAAAATGCGTACCTATCACAGGTACTTGGGGTTCTTTCTTGCAGGTATTAT
>CAJQMW010000126.1 GCA_905479535.1 uncultured Maribacter sp.
CAGAAGATCATATTTAAGTGGGTCTATATTCGTAATTTTTAAGCAGTAAGCTACAACGGAACCTGCGGCCGATCCACGACCGGGCCCAACGGAAACATCCATGTTCCTGGCCTCGCGTATAAAATCCTCTACAATTAAAAAGTACCCAGGGTAGCCAGAGTTCTCAATGGTTTTCAGCTCAAAATCAATGCGTTCCTCAATTTCAGGGGTTATTTCGGAATAGCGTTTCTTAGCGCCTTCATAGGTGATATGACGCAAATAGGCATTCTCTCCTCGCTTACCACCATCTGTTTCATCCTCTGGAACTTTAAACGTGTCTGGAATATCAAACTTGGGCAACAGTACATCGCGTGCCAATTCAAAAGGCTCTATTTTATCTACGATTTCACTTAGGTTCAGGATGGCTTCCGGCAAGTCCTTAAACAAGGATTTCATCTCGTCTTGCGACTTAAAATAATATTCCTGATTGGGTAACCCGTATCTATAGCCACGTCCACGGCCAATGGGTGTAGCCTGCTTTTCGCCGTCCTTTACACAGAGTAAAATATCATGTGCGTCCGCGTCTTCCTTGGCACAGTAGTAGGTGTTGTTGGTAGCTACTAATTTTACATCATGTTTTTCAGCAAAGCTGATCAAAACCTGATTCACCCGATCCTCATCTTCCTGCCCATGGCGCATGATTTCGATATACAGATCTTCACCGAATTCCGCCTTCCACCAGAGCAAAGCTTCCTCTGCCTGATTTTCCCCCACGTTTAAAACCTTACCGGGAACCTCACCGTATAAATTTCCGGTAAGGACTATAATATCGTCCTTATAGCGTTGAATTATTTTTTTATCGATACGGGGAACGTAATAGAATCCGTCCGTATAGGCAATGGAAGACATTTTAGCCAGATTGTGGTATCCTTTTTTATTCTTTGCCAACAGCACTACTTGATATCCATAGTCCTTGATATTCTTGTTGGCATGGTCTTCACAGACAAAAAATTCACAACCGACGATAGGCTTTATTTCTTGAGCCACAGGTTCCTCGCCTTTTTCAACAGCAGCTGCATTCTTTTCCTTTATGCTATTGTTTTGCGCCTTTACCGCTTTTACGAAATGAAATGCGCCCATCATATTCGCATGGTCCGTGATGGCCACTGCAGGCATATTATTGACCGCGGCCGACTTAACCAAATCTGACACGCCAATGGTAGACTGTAGTACGGAAAACTGACTGTGGTTGTGTAAGTGAACAAAGCTGGCTTCCTCTAATGTTTTTACGTTCTCCCTGATTTCTGCTTGGGAAACCCCACCGGTATCTTTTTCCCAAAGCGCATCGGCAATTTTTTTCGATGCTTTTTTAAGGTTGATGTGTTTTAAACCAATAAGTTGAATCTCCTTCGGATTTGCCTCTGAAAAATTCCCGAAATAATCCGGTTCAACATCCAACTGTTCTACTGTATATTGTCTTTTACGGACCAGTTCTAAAAAACATCGGGTGGTGGCCTCCACATCTGCCGTTGCGTTATGCGCCTCTCCAAAAGGCTCACCGAATAAATATTGGTGCAGTTCCGTTAGCGTAGGAAGTTTGAATTTACCTCCGCGACCACCGGGAATTTGACATAATTGTGCCGTATGTTCCGTACAGGTATCCAAAACGGGAAGTTCCTGCAAGGGATTTTCGATGCCCTTTCGGTGGAACTCGGCACCCATAATGTTCAAATCAAAACCTACGTTCTGCCCAACTATGAATTTGGTCTTGGACATCGCGGTATTGAACTTCTCCAGAACCTCTTCTAAGGAAACTCCTTTTTGCTCGGCCAGTGCTGTGGAAATACCGTGAATCTGTTCCGCATCGTAGGGAATATTAAAACCGTCCGGGCGCACCAAATAATCTTGATGCTCCAATAGGTTCCCCATAGAATCGTGCAACTGCCAGGCAATTTGTATACAGCGTGGCCAGTTATCGGTATCGGTTATGGGAGCATTCCAGTTTTTAGGAAGTCCAGTAGTTTCCGTATCAAAGATTAAAAACATATGATTTATTTTCATTCCCGAGAAGTCGGGAATCTGTTCACATTGTTCCTAAGCTCCAAGTAACACTTGATGGTCCTTCAGAACTTAATAAAATGTTTATAAAAATACTCAAAAGCAGCAGTCTGGAAAAGATGAGTTGTCAGGAGTTATTAACCATAAAAAACGGAGGAATTTTCCTCCGTTTCCCATTAGATTTGGTGTGTAAACTTTCTGGCTTAGGATACCATTTCTTCGTACATTTTAGCGTTGTTCAATGCTTCTTTTATCGCATTTCTTTGTTTTATCAGCAAATTCTCTGTGGAGGGTGCTAATACCATTTCTTCATCATTTAGAATTTCATTGTACTCTTCTAGGCTCGCTTTTTCCCCGCGTTCAACTTCTTCTAGAATTCTTTCCGTATCATCACTAGAAATTGTCGATGTAAAATTCATCCAAGTTCTGTGAATGTCACCTTTTAAGCTTCCCCCTTTTTCTGGTAATTCTGCAAAATTGGTGATTTCATTCTTCAACTCATGTCCAAAATTGTACCGTTGCTGTATTTTATCGCCTAAGAATTTTTTGATGGATGGGTTGTCTACTTTTTCTTGGACCAACTTGTATCCCTTCTCGGCATCGTATGTACGGGTTAATAAATCGTTTAATCTGTTTGAAATTTTTTCTGAATACTTCATTTATCTCTTATCATTTAAATTCATCTGTGTTATTGTCTATCAATAACTACTCTATTTAAGATAACAGAATATCTCGGAAACACAAGTATTTACGGGGGTTTAGCAATGATTTAACGGTGTTGGACGGCAAACGTTAATGCTATTAACAACGAAAAATGGGAATACCGTTTAAAATACATTGCACTATCAGATTTATTGATTTATATTTGCACCCGCTTTTAGTCCAGCTACGCTTTCTAATTGCAGAAATAAAAAAAATTGAATTAATAATCAGGGTCGGGCACCCTACAAATTAATGTGATATGCCAGTTAAGATTAGATTACAAAGACACGGGAAGAAAGGAAAACCCTTCTATTGGGTAGTTGCCGCAGATGCGCGCGCGAAGAGAGACGGGAAATTTTTGGAAAAATTAGGTATCTACAACCCTAATACCAACCCTGCAACAATTGAATTGGACTTGGATAATTCTGTGCAGTGGTTACAGAACGGTGCGCAACCTACCGATACGGCCAGGGCTATTTTATCTTATAAAGGTGTGCTATTGAAGCATCATTTATTGGGAGGGTTGCGAAAAGGAGCGCTAACCGAAGAACAAGTAGAAGAGAAATTCAATGCCTGGTTGGCTGAGAAAGAAGCATCTGTAGCCGCAAAAGTTGGTGGTCTGGACAAGGCAAAAGCCGAGGCTAGGGACAAAGCACTAGAAGCGGAGAAAGAAGTAAATGCAAAACGTGAGGCGGAAGCCGCTGCCGCTGCTTTACCTGAAACTCCGGAAGGCGAAAGTGCGGAGGAGGAAGTGGAAGCGGTGGAAGAAGCTCCTGCGCCTGAGGCCGTAGTTGAAACAGAAGCTGTAGTGGAAACACCCGAAACTCCACAACCTGACATAGATAACGCTGATACAACGCCTGTAGCTCCCGTAGTTGAGAAAGAGGTAGTAGAAGCTAATGAAGAAATGAAGGAAGCACCTTCCGTGAAAGAGGTAATGGAGGAGAGCGATGAAGAAGTTAAACCTGCCAAGACCGGGGCGGAAGAATAATTAAGAAATCCTGAAACGATGCGCAAGGAAGATTGTTTCTACCTAGGTAAAATCGTTTCAAAATATAGTTTCAAGGGAGAGGTGCTGGTAAAACTGGATACCGATGACCCCGAGGTTTACGAAAATATGGAATCAGTGTTCGTTTCTTTAGGAAACAATCTGGTTCCATTTTTTATTGATAGATGTCGGCTGCACAAATCCAATTTATTGCGAATTGATTTTGAAGAGGTGAAAACCGAATCCGATGCGGATCGGATTATGGGCTCAGCGCTATACCTGCCCCTAAATCTGCTGCCAAAATTATCCGGGAACAAATTCTATTTCCATGAGGTTATCGGTTTCACAATGATAGATGATGTGCACGGAGACATCGGAATTATTCAAAGTATAAACGACAGTACGGCCCAAGCGCTCTTTGAAGTCCTAAAGGGAGATAAGCAACTGCTCATTCCCGTAAATGACCAAATAATTAGCCAAGTTGATCGTGATGCAAAGGTTGTTCATGTCTCTACACCTCCGGGACTGGTAGTGCTGTATTTGGAATAACTGAGACATTCCATTATATCCCTTATATCCCTAGAGTTTCCTAATTTTTACAATATATTTAGAGACTTTTTTGAGATGTGTGATTAGAATTTTTATTAATCATTTTTGATGCTGGCCTAGGCAAAATTTTCTAGCATAGCCTTAACTACGGTATAAAATTTTAACGACGAACGGCGCAAAAAGGGGCATAAAAAAATAATGAGCATATTTCAAAACAGTCTCTTAATCAACGAACTAAATCTTTGAACCGTGAGCAGGCTTTTATCACTAATGGTATTTTTCTCTCTACTTGGATGTGCCGATTCCAAAAAGGAAACTGAAAATACAGAGAAGAATCAAAGACCCCCTAATATAGT
>CAJQMW010000127.1 GCA_905479535.1 uncultured Maribacter sp.
ATAAGGTAGATGACATTCAGAAAGGGCTAAGGCACAGGGCTTTTCATCCAGAATCGGAACAGCACCAAAAGTTTCGAACGTCGCTACAAGCAAAAATTGCGTATATACAGAAGGAATATTCTTTTATGGAGTTTGATATATGAAATGAGCCATGACAACTATTGACACCACCCGAGATGTACAATGGCGAATTACATCTGACCTTAAAAACAAAATAAATTTGAACGGATGAAAAGAGTCCTAACAGGTATCATCATCGTATTAGTCGGGATTTTGATTTTCAGGTCCTGTGCCGATAAAAATGAATCAAAATCCATTCTTCAGGAAAACTCTATGCTCATACAACGACAGATAGAAAATGTTTCGAAATTAATCGTTACCGAAGGTCATTTTGCTGAAGTCTATAATTATAAGGATTCCAAAGAATTGTTCGGCCCTTTGCTAAAAGCGGATAAAAAAGCGTTAGTAGTAGTCAATGCCAATGTAACCATAGCCTATGACCTATCAAAAATCGAATTCCGATTGGATGAGCAAGAAAAGACTTTGCACCTAAGCCATATTCCAGAACCGGAAATCGGTCTAAACCCGGATTTCGAATATTATGATGTTACGGCGGATTATCTAAACCCGTTTGATGCCGGGGATTACAATACGATTAAAAGAAATGTGAGGGCGTCTTTGATGAAAAAGGTAGAAGCTTCGACCCTAAAAACGAATGCACAAAACCGACTATTGAGTGAGTTGCAAAAATTCTATATACTGACCAATTCTATGGGATGGAATTTAGTTTATGAAGATCAAAAAATGGAGAACAATTTTAATCGATTCATTCTTAACGACTAGGTTTTGGCCTGGTGAAGTATTCGGAAGCAATAAGTTGTCTTGTCCATTAAATTGTATATTTAAAGAAACAAATCTAAAATGGAACAAATCAAGCCAATCAATAACAGAAGGGATTTTTTAAAAACAAGTGGTATGATAGGAGCAGGGCTTCTCATACCGTCGCTAACGCTTGCTAAGGCCACAACTCTTGAAGAAGGTAATATTCATCAATTTGGAAAACGGCAAGGTTATACGGATCAGATAAGTATTCTGATTTCGATGATGGACTGGATGCGCGCTACGGTACTGAGGTCTGTAGATGGGATTACACAAAAGGAGCTTGATTTTTTATTGGATGAAGAGTCCAATTCCATTGGTGCCATGTTAATGCATCTGGCGGCTACAGAACGTTTTTACCAGATTCATACGTTCGATTACAGGGAATGGGGAGATTTTGATAAAAAGGATACCGATATGTGGAACGTGGGCAGTCAGCTGGGAGATAAGGCTAGAAAGGAACTTCAAGGGAAACCTCTCTCGTTTTATCTAGACCATTTGAGTGCAGTGCGCGAAAATACCAAAGATATGCTCAAAACAAAGGATGATGGTTGGTTAATGGAGGAAACCGACTTCTTTGGCGGGCAGCCTACAAATAACTATTGTAAATGGTTTCACGTGGTTGAACATGAATCCAACCATAACGGTCAAATAAAGTTTTTGAAAAGTAGGGTAGTTTAATCGACTTTAATCGGTTTAGTTAGGGCCAATCCATCGTCTATCAAATGTCCCAATTTAGGATTATCCTGCTTCACGGATTCCAAATGTTGGTTTATCTCTTGGGCAAAGCCTTCATCTCCATTGTTGACCGCTAGCTCATAAAGCTCTATAGCCAATAGCCAATCCTTTGGAAATTTCTCTTTTACCGCCGCAAAAACCTTATTTCTAGAAATCGTGGTGTTTTTTCCCTCTCGGAATTCCCTAATTTGTTTGTAATAGTTTTCCAGCTCGCTTTCGGTTCCATCCTCGGTATTAGAAATGGTTTTGCTTAATTCATGGTCCATAAGGTTGAAGCTTTTAAGATCGGCCGGACCGTTACATGCGGATACGATATGCTCTCCTATGGCCATATTGTAAAGTTCCTTTTCTGATTGGAACAATATTTTCCCCCTGTGTGTTACCTTACAATTCTCAAAAGTGATGAGTATAATCTGCCCTTGCAGATTTCTTGTGCCGGTAATTATTTTTCCGCTTACGTTGATTCCGCCCTCAAAATCTAAACTGACCAACTCCCCTTCATAAATTTTATAGGCTTTCAAGTCCCTTGGACTCATTTCTTCAATGGTGATATTAATTCCTTTCAAGCGGCCTATGGGAGAGCCAAATCCTGTTGCATGCTGGTTCGTGTCCTGGCCAACAAGTTCTTTTTCCCTAAAGGCCAAAGCCGATTTTCCACTGGTCTGAAAGTAAATAGGCTTACCCTCATGGGCAATGACATATTCGAAATTACCGGAAATTTGCAATCCAGTGCTTAGTTCAATTGTGCCCAGCTCCTTAGAATCGATTAGTTTTTGTATGCCAGACAGACCACCGGTCCGCAAAGCCATGGTGTTGGCAAAGTCTTCCAATACCTGGCTCAAAAATGCAAAATCGGGTGTAACGAAAAGCTGGGGCTGTGGTTTCGTTATATCGAACGAGGTGTGGGCAGCTTCTATGGAATACCGAAGTTTTTTTACCTTATCCGTCATACACCAGGCGCTCTCACCGATGGAGGAGAGCAAACCGGCGCCATATATTTTGGGATTTTCTACCGAACCGATCAACCCGTATTCCACGGTCCACCAGTGTAAGTTACGAATAAGGGCCATTTCACTGGGTTCGCCCATATTCTGTTGTAATTCCTCTACACGATTTTCTGCCCGTGTTATCTCTTGTGGACTCGTACCTTTTGCTTCTTTGATGATAGACAGGTGGCGCACTGCTTCGTACAATTCAAAATCTTTGGCGCTAGAGACGGCTTTACAACCTATTTCTCCAAAACGCCTCAGTTATTCTGCGTACTCCGGGTTAGCTATTATTGGAGCATGTCCGGCCCCTTCGTGTATGATGTCCGGTGCGGGCGTGTATTCAATATTTTCCAACTGCCGGATATCCGAAGCGATGACCAATACATTATAAGCTTGAAATTCCATGAAAGCGGCAGGTGGGATAAACCCGTCTACCGCTACGGCCGCCCAGCCGAGGTCCTTCAAAATCCGGTTCATGCCGTACATGTTGGGAATATGATCAACAGAAATCCCTGTTTTTTTTAGTCCGTCCAGATAGGAGGCGTGGGCTACTTTGCTTAAGTAATCTACGTTCTTGCGCATAACATAGCGCCACACGGCTTGATTTATAGCGGTATATTGCTCGTAATTTTGAGGTTTTATGTACTGCTTCAGATGTTTTGGAAGCTTATCTAGAATAGGATTGCTTTGGTATGTTGCCGTAGACATGGTTTTTATTTAGTGATAAATACTTCTATTTTTAGTGGAAATCTAAAAGTTTTCCTTGAGTGTCATAAAACTTTTTAAACGTAAAGGATTCGGAGGTTGCACCATTTCTTTCATAAGAATTTAACTTAGCCTTTGCCATTTCCAGTGTGGGTATTTCCCCTTCCGGCAGCCACCACATAACAAAAAGAGAAGTGCCGCCTAAATCAAACCATTTCTTTTTGTTCCTAAGAAAATAGCTGTGCACACTTCCATAGTCAAAATTCTTGAGAGCGTCTACCTCCTCCCAAAGACTAATGTTCACCGCCATCATTTCATCCTTGAAGGGTGTTTCAATATACGAGGCAGCCCGACCTTCATCATCTGTGAGTCGCCAAACAAAACCTTTACTCTCTTCTGCATAACGGTTAACCGGTTCTAAAAAATCAACAAACTCCTTCATTAAGGGACCGTCCAATGGAGCTTTAAACTGGGCTATGTTCGCTTGTGCCAAGTTGTACTTCATACATCATAATTTCTATTAAATATAAGAATTAAAGCTTATTTTATCGATATATCTAATTATTAAAGTGATAATTCCTATATTAAAATATAAATAAAGTATCTTATACTAAATAGGAATATCTAATTCGTTAAATTCAGGAAAAAGTATGGAAGCCAAACTAGATACCATCGACAGGGAAATTCTAAAAATTTTGGAAAGGGATGCTAAAACCGTTGCAAAATCAATTGCGGAGCAACTTAATTTAACCAAAACGCCGGTTTACGAACGTATTAAGAGGTTGGAAAAAGAGGGATATATCAAGAATTATGTGGCTATTTTGGATACGGGTAAAATAGAACAGAGCATAACGGTTTTTAGCTTTGTTTCCTTGGATGCGCAAAAAGGAAGTTTAATGGATGATTTTTTAGCTCGGGCAAAACAATTCAATGAAGTGACCGAGTGCTATGTAGTTGGTGGCGAATTTGATTTCCTTTTAAAATTGACCGTCAAGAACTTGGATGCCTACTATGATTTTGCGAAATCAAAAATTGCCGCATTACCTAATATTGGGGTGGTGAAAAGTGCCTTTGTACTTAACGAAGCTAAGAATAGTCAACACTTTCCGCTGCTATAGCAAAAAAAAGAGACCAGAACACTGTTTAACACTGTTGAGGTCCCTATAAATAAACACAAGCTAAAATCTATTTTAGGGCCACCGCGTTTGGAGGATATTGCTCCAGAATCTGTGAAACGAATTCTTTGATGCGTTGCTCTTTCTTTTCAATATTCTTGGTATTCGAAAGGGTACCTTCACCCTTACCTTGCCAAACGAGTTCTTTGCTTTCGGTATCGATTAGGTCAATATAAAGCGAACCTTCCGTTCTAGTGCTTACGCCGGTTCCACCGCCCCAGCCCCAGCCAAGTCCTGGTCCCCAGCCCCAGCCAGGTCCCCAGCCCCAGCCCCAACCTCCCCAGCCACCCCAGCCGAAGTTGTTGTTGTAGACGTCTACCCGTTCTTGTTCTTTAGTGAAAATACTCACCAAAATATCGGGATTCTCGGATTTTACGAACCCCCGTGACCCCATTTCGGTCTCTATGGCCTTAAGGATACGTTTTTTATCCAAATCGGAAATTTGCGCTTTATCAATTCCCGTTTTGTAAAAAGCATAGGACTTGTAGCCATTAAAATCAGCTTCTTGGTCATAATCCGAAAGTACCCGAACCGAGGTACAGGAACTAAGGAAAGCTAATAAAAGAATGGGTATTGCGAGGAATTTCATTTTTTTCATAACATGGGATTTTTTATGGTTTGTAAACAATTTTTCTATTCTAAAAGTCTCAAAAATCATGCCGAAAGCATAGGCCTTACCGTTGATTGGTTTTGGGGTCATAGCCATAAGGACAATGCCTGCATCCACTTTCACAACAGTAGCCACGTTTTAAATGATACTGCTTGGTAAATACACGATAGCCTTCCTCCGTCCAGTAAAAATCGTCCTCCTCAAGCGGTATTAGCTCTTTCATTCTGTTTGCAGGTCAAAACATTAGGATAAAGTTAGTTTTTTCTGTTGATAACTCCGTTCCTAATTCTATCAAAAGCTTTGTTCAATGGGAATTTGATAATTTTTCCTGTTCAACGGTATTGTTGGCAAGAAAAACCAAGATTTTTCTTACCGTCAATTTTAACATTTATCTTTGTCTAGAATCGGCTTTATAGCTTTTATGATATTGGTTTTTAGACATTTATTTTACAAAAACTATGTGGGTCTT
Source organism: uncultured Maribacter sp. (assembly GCA_905479535.1). GTDB lineage: Bacteria > Bacteroidota > Bacteroidia > Flavobacteriales > Flavobacteriaceae > Maribacter. Next base: position 5,566 of record CAJQMW010000127.1, read on the forward strand.
TCGCTTTGGCCGTTTATTTTTCTAAAGGACAACGCTTTAAAAAATGACGCAGTACTCATTAATCATGAAAAAATACATTTAAAACAACAACAGGAATTGCTCATTTTGCCCTTTTATCTATTCTATTTGGCAGAATGGTTATTTCGTACGGTTTGGTACCTTAATAGTTACCGCGCCTATCAGAACATCAGTTTTGAAAGGGAGGCTTATGTCAATGAAAGCAATCCCGATTATCTGGGCGAGCGAAAAACCTTCAGCTTTATTAAATACCTTTGCCGTTGAAAATCGGTACGATTGCAAAGTGAAAATCAATTTATTGACCTTCCCGTTCTAACGGAAAAAAATATCACCCTAGCCCTCAAACGTGAGGACCTGATCCATCCCGTAATTTCTGGAAATAAATACAGAAAACTCAAGTACAACCTATTGTACGCCAAAGAAGAAGGCTTTAGAACATTATTATCCTTTGGCGGGGCATTTTCCAACCATATCTTGGCGGTAGCGGCAGCGGGCAATGAAAATTCTTTTGAGACTATTGGGATAATTAGGGGAGAGGAACTACAGCAAAAATTGGGACTTAATCCAACGCTGTCCCGTGCCAGAAACTTGGGTATGCAGTTGAAATTTATTTCCCGTGACCACTATCGTCGTAAGGGAGATACCGATTTCATCGAAGCCCTAAAAAAGGAATTCGGAGATTTTTATATCATTCCCGAAGGTGGCACCAATGGTTTGGCGATAAAGGGTTGCGAGGAAATATTAACGGAAGGGGACAAGCAATACGATGTCGTTACTACCTGTGTCGGTACAGGTGGAACCATTGCGGGAATAATAAATTCTTCCAGTTCCCATCAAGAAATTATCGGATTCTCCGCTTTAAAGGGAGGTTTTTTGTCCGATGAAATCCGGACAATGACTACTGGAGACAATTGGAAACTAAAGACAAACTATCATTTTGGGGGTTATGCAAAAGTGTCTGAAACCTTGGTTGATTTCATCAATAATTTTAAGACGGAAACAAGAATTCCCTTAGACCCCATCTATACTGGAAAAATGTTATTTGGGTTGTTGGATATGATTAAGAATGATAATTTTGCACCAGGAACTAGAATACTGGCCATTCATACAGGTGGGTTGCAGGGCATTGCGGGCATGAATAGGGTGCTGAAAAAGAAAAATTTACCTTTGTTGGATATATGAACAAGAGAATACTACTGTTATCGCTGCTCGGCCTATTTATTGTTGGATGTAAATCCAAAAAAGCCTACTCCGATAATTTACGCACCAAAAACGTACTTTCGGAACGAAACAAAAAAAAGCCCAACACTCCCACTTCAAACGAGGACGCCTTCTTACCAGAAGATTCTGGTGAGTTCATCACGTTTGCGATTGAAAGCATCCCGGAATATATAGCTACTTTTTCTGAAGTCGCTCAGTTGGAAATGAAGGCTTATGGTATTCCGGCAAGTATAACCTTGGCCCAAGGGCTTTTGGAAAGTGGTTACGGAAAAGGGGAATTGGCCTTAAAGACCAACAATCACTTTGGTATAAAATGCCACAAAGGGTGGCAGGGCGATTATGATTTTCATGACGATGACGAAAAGGGGGAATGTTTCCGTAAATACAACCATCCTATGTACTCCTTCCGAGATCACAGTAATTTTTTGACAACCCGGTCCCGGTACGCCTTTCTTTTTAATTACAGGAATACCGATTACAAACGCTGGGCACATGGCCTGCGTAAAGCAGGTTATGCAACGGATAAAAAATATCCTCAAAAACTTATTTACCTTATCGAAAAACATCAGTTGTACAAGTACGATAAGGAAATAGCCAAGGCCGGGTATAGGAGTAATTCTGTAGTTGCTACGGAAGCGGATGTTGTGCATGTTGTTTCCAAAGGGGATACCTTGTACTCACTTTCCAGGAAATACTATGTTTCTGTGGATGCCCTTATGCAAATGAACAATCTTAGGAATGTCGACCTAGCTATTGGTCAGAAACTTTTGGTCAAAGGAGCCAACGTTAACAGATAATAATGATTTATAAAAGAAGTAGTACTTTGTTCGCGGAGGCCAAACAGTTTATTCCAGGAGGGGTGAACTCGCCGGTGCGGGCCTTTAAAGCGGTTGGAGGCGACCCAATATTCGTAAAAAAGGCCAAGGGAGCTTATTTGTACGATGAAGATGGAAATAGACTCATAGACTATATCGCCTCTTGGGGGCCATTAATCTTAGGTCATGCGTATGAACCGGTCATTAACGCGGTCATTGAAAAAGCAAAAAAGGGAACTTCTTTTGGTATGCCCACGGAAATTGAAACCCAGTTAGCCAAGTTGGCGGTCTCGATGGTGCCCAACATAGATAAGATACGATTCGTAAACAGTGGTACGGAAGCCTGTATGAGTGCAGTGAGGTTGGCAAGAGGGTATACGGGAAAAGACAAGATTATCAAGTTCGCAGGTTGTTATCATGGCCATTCCGATTCCTTTTTAATACAGGCCGGTAGTGGAGCCGTTACTTTTGGAAGTCCAAATAGTCCAGGGGTAACGCAAGGAACTGCCAAGGATACTTTACTAGCCGCTTATAATGATTTGGAAGCAGTAATAAAACTCGCAAAAGCCAATAAAGGTGAGATTGCAGCCGTTATCATAGAACCTGTTGCCGGGAATATGGGTTGTATAGTTCCCACGGATAAATTTATACACGGATTAAGGGATTTATGTACCGAGGAAGGCATACTACTTATTTTTGACGAGGTAATGACAGGATTTCGCCTAGGAAAGGGTGGGGCCCAAGAAGTTTTAGGGGTAGACGCCGATATTGTCACTTTTGGAAAGGTAATCGGAGGTGGGTTACCTGTAGGCGCATTTGCCGCCAGAACTGAAATTATGGATTATCTAGCACCGGACGGACCTGTATATCAGGCAGGGACATTAAGTGGTAACCCTTTGGCAATGAGTGCGGGGTTGGCTATGCTTAATGAGTTGAACAACAATCCTCAAGTTTTTGAAAGTCTTGCCAAGAAAACGAAATACCTTCACGAAGGTTTGGATAAGGTTATATCCGATAAAGGCATGGAATATCAGATCAACCGATTTGGCAGTATGCTATCGGTACACTTTACCGATGAGCCGGTAGTTGACTTTGAGACCTCCGCGAAGGGTAATAATGAATTCTTTAAGAAATACTTTCACGGTATGCTGGCCCAAGGGATTTATCTGCCACCATCAGCTTTTGAAAGCTATTTTTTGAACGATGCCCTTAGTTATGAGGATTTGGATGATACTATTGCGGCTTTGGAAAACATAAGGTTTTAAGTA
>CAJQMW010000128.1 GCA_905479535.1 uncultured Maribacter sp.
TGTCCGAAGCTTTAAGGAACAATAGGCTAGGCGGTTTTGCAGCGGATGTATTGGCCACCGAACCCCCTTCAGCAATGGAACCGCTAATAAAACACCCCAACACCTATATCACTGCTCATGTGGGTAGTCTTACGGATACGACCTACACCCAAATGTGTGTGATGACCGTAGAAAATACGTTAGCCATTCTTTGGGGTAAAGAACCCATGGAAAATTGTATTTTCAATTTAAACGAATTAAACTAAATAAAACCTGACATGAACAACCTAAAACGCATTTTACTCGGACTTTTATTCCTTTCCAACATACTGGCATTACGTTCTCAGCTGACCGTCAACCAAGACCGCTTGGAAAATCGGATTAAGGAATTGGCACAATTTGGTATTCAGGAAAATGGTGAAACAGAACGAGTTGCTTTTAGCGATGCCGATATTGCAGCACAACAATGGGTTGTTTCACAATTAAAGGGGATGGGGCTCGCCACTTCTATTGATTATGTCGGCAATATTGTGGCCAAACGATATGGTACCGATAAAAATGCCAAACCTATCGCTTTTGGCTCCCATATTGACCGTGTTCCGAACGGTGGTAATTATGATGGTTGCGTAGGTTCCATGGCCGCTTTGGAAGTTATTCAAAGCTTGAACGAGAATGATATTGCCACGAAACATCCGTTCGAAGTCATCATTTTTTCCAATGAAGAAGGAAGCGTTATGGGTAGTAGGGCCATGGCCGGTCATTTGAAAAAAACAGCCTTTCCCATAAAGAATTCTACCGGATATACGGTAGCGGAGGGCATCATGCGCTTAGGTGGGGATACTACAAAAATAGCCGAGGTAGCCCGTAGAAAAGGAGACATCGCAGCTTTTCTGGAATTGCATATTGAGCAAGGTGGTATTTTGGAAAAGGAAAAATTGGAAATTGGCATCGTTAAGGGCATTGTAGGTTTAAAATGGTGGGACGTGGAGTTTACCGGCTTTGCCAACCACGCGGGCACAACACCTATGAACACTAGAAAAGATGCACTTTTAGCAGCTTCTAGATTTGTCATTGCCGTAAATGAAGTAGCCAATAGTTTTGAGGGTGCGCAAGTAGCCACAGTAGGTAGAATTTCTGCTGAGCCGGGAGCACCCAATGTGATACCGGGAAAGGTTATCACTAGTTTGGAAATACGGGATTTGTCATCCGAAGTTATTGAAAAAGTGTTCGTTGCCATTCAAAAACGAGCAACCGATATAAGTGAGGAATCAGGTGTAGAAATTTCCATCTCGCCATTGGACACCACGGCCGACCCCGCTATTATGACCCCGGCCATTCAAAAAGAAATTGAAAAAACGGCCAAAACTTTGGGGCTAAGCTATAAATATATGCCAAGTGGAGCAGGTCATGATGCCCAGGACATAGCATTAATTGCGCCTACAGGGATGATATTCGTGCCCAGCAGAGGAGGGATAAGCCACTCCCCAAAAGAATTTACCTCTGCCGAGGACATGGCAAATGGTGCTAACGTCTTGTTGAACACTATTCTGTCCTTGGATAAAAAAATCAAGTGATTCCTGCATGAAAAATTCAGACCCGATTATCGCCGAACAACTCTTAAATGCCTCTCCCAAAACGGTATGGGAAGCGATTACAGATTTAGAACAAATGCGACAATGGTATTTTCCGAATATTCCTGATTTTAGACCGGAGATAGGTTTTGAAACACGGTTTCTCGTTCAAAATGAAGGAAGAAATTTTACGCATATCTGGAAGATTAAAGAAGTGGTCCCTCATAAACTAATTGGCTATAGTTGGAATTTTAAAGAATATGCCGGAGAGGGGTATTCTACCTTTGAATTGGCTAAAAAAAATGATAAAACAGAACTCACTCTTAAGAGTTATGTGGTTGAAGAGTATCCAGCGGATGTCGCAGAATTTAAAAGGGAAAGTGGTCAGGCCGGATGGGATTTTTTGATAAAACAAAGTCTACCAAACTATCTAGCTCAAGAAAGCTGAGAAATTTTTTGAATTACTGAACTTCCCGCTTAAATAATTATATTAGTTACTTTAATAATCGAAGAACAAAAAAAATGAAAAAAGGATTACTCGCCTGTGTTTGCTTGTTATTTATTAACATAGGATTTTCTCAGACCACTGAAGAAATTGTAGCGGCTATCGAAAAAGAGGCCAACGAAAACTCACAATTGGAGCAATTGGCCTATGAACTTATGGACGTTAATGGTCCAAGATTGGTGGGTACACCGCAGATGAAAACGGCGCACGATTGGGCCGTAAACACGTATAAAAAATGGGGGATTTCGGCAGAGAATCAACATTGGGGTACTTGGCGCGGTTGGGAACGTGGAATCACGCATGTAGATATGGTCTCACCAAGAGTGGCTTCTTTACATGCCACGCAATTGGCATGGAACCCGAGTACCGGTAAGAATGGGGTTACCGCAAATTTAATAACGTTACCTATGGTCCCAGATTCCATGGCTTTTGTACAATGGCTTCCCAGCGCAAAGGGCAAAATCGTAATGGTGAGTATGTTGCAACCAACAGGGCGACCAGATTACAATTGGGAGGAATTTGCTACGCCAGAATCCTTCGAAAAAATGAAGACCAATCGTGAAGAACTTGAAAAAAAGTGGCGTGAGAACTTAAAAAATACAGGTTATACCAGTCGCAACATTAACGAAGCCCTGGAAAAAGCCGGGGCGGTGGCCATAGCACAATCGCGCTGGTCCGAAGGCTTTGGCGCCAACAAAATCTTTAGTGCGGGAACTGAAAAAATCCCAGTAGTAGATATTTCACTTGAAGATTATGGCATGCTGTACCGTATGGTAGAAAAAGGTGCGAATCCTAAAATTAAGATAGTGGCCGAATCCAATGAACTTGGAGAAGTGCCGACTTTTAATACAATTGCGACCGTTCCGGGAACCGAATTTCCAGATGAGTATGTAATATTATCCGCACATTTTGACTCATGGGACGGGGCAACCGGTGCCACGGATAACGGTACGGGAACCATAACCATGTTAGAGGCTGCCAGAATTCTTAAAAAAGTATATCCAAATCCAAAACGCACCATTTTGATAGGACATTGGGGAAGTGAGGAGCAAGGTCTTAACGGATCCAGGGCTTTTGTTGAGGATAACCCAAAAATTGTCGACGGACTTCAGGCCTTGTTCAATCAGGATAATGGAACGGGACGTGTGGTCAATTTATCGGGACAAGGTTTTTTACATGCCTATGAGTATCTAGGAAGATGGTTGGAAGCAGTCCCGGAAGATATAACAAAACACATTGAAACTACGTTTCCTGGTACGCCTGCCGGTGGTGGTTCTGACTACGCCTCTTTTGTGGCCGCCGGAGCTCCAGCATTTTCTCTTAGCTCTTTAAGTTGGAGTTACTGGAACTATACATGGCATACCAATTTGGATACGTATGATAAAATCGTGTTCGATGATGTGCGTAACAATGCTATCTTAACGGCTATTCTTACTTATATGGCATGTGAAGACCCTGAAAAAACATCCCGGGAAAAAGCCTCCCTTATTGGCAAAAGCCGTTGGACTGGGGAGCCGTTGTCTTGGCCAAACCCAAGAAGTCCTACCCGTAAAGGTGGAATGGATGAATAACTATCAATCCAAGATGGATAGGCCAACGTGAACCATTTCCATCAATTTTTGCTTATTTTCTTCTATTTTGGCGAGTACCCGTAGGCCGCTGTAGAGCGTAAACAAGGCAAAGGCCATGGCTTCAGCGTTTTTGGTCTTATCAATTTGACCATCTTTCATACCTTTTTGGATATAAAACGTTCGTTCCAAATGATGTTTTGTTTTAACTTTTCTTAAACATTAATACCTTCTTTTAGTATC
>CAJQMW010000129.1 GCA_905479535.1 uncultured Maribacter sp.
ATGCTCTGGGGCGGTAAGTTTTGGACAAGCGGTTATTAGGTGAATACCGTAGGGCAGTATGCCAATGAAGAGGCCATCAAGAAGTACCTCCAGAACCAGGGTATAATAAAGTACAAAGAGTTGCACAGGAATCAGCTTAAATTATTTTGATACCCCCACGGCTTGCCTCGGGGTAGTTCATAACTGCAATTTTACGCTCCTCTTGGAGTTTGGAAATATACTCTTCTACGGTTTTGGCATCAATGGTCATGTTTGGTCATCTAGATTGTTCAATAAATTTAGCAAAATTTGGCCTTTATCTTATTTACCACTGTTTGTGCCAACTTAATTTTACTTTCCACGGTCCAACCGGCTACATGGGGAGTTAATAGTACATTTTCTGCTTTGATGAGGTATTGAAAGGCTTCCGGTAGTTTTTTATCCGTAAACATATCCTCAAAAGAACTTTTTTCATATTCCAGTACATCTAGTCCTGCGCCTAAAATTTTGCCCGATTTTAAGGACGTGACCAAATCTGTTGTATTAATACACTTACCACGTGCCGTATTCAATACCCAAAAGGAGCTATGGAATTTATTAATGAATTCTGAGTTGACCATCCCGATGGTTTTTTCCGTTTGCGGAACATGTAGGCTCAGTACATCGGTTCTTTGGTGTAGTTCCATAATACCCACCTGACGGGCATTATCATCTTCAACTCCTCCTTCAATATCATAACAAATGACTTCATCCACGTCAAAACCTTTAAGTTTTTTGGCGAAAGCCTTGCCCATATTACCATAACCTACGATGCCTACAACCTTTCCCTCCAGCTCCAAACCACGATTTCCTTCCCGGTTCCACTTACCGTTCCGCACTTCCTTATCGGCACTGTTCAGTTTGTTGAAAAGGGATAGCAGCATGCCCAAGGTATGTTCTCCCACGGCATTACGGTTTCCTTCTGGGGCGGCGGCTAAAAAAACACCTTTAGCCTTCGCATACCGAACATCTATGTTTTCCAGTCCTGCGCCTAGCCTGCCAATGAATTTTAAGTTGGTGGCTTTGTCCAAAAATTCTGCATCTATTGAAAATCTACTGCGGATGATGAGTCCGTCATACGCATGTATCTTTTTTTCTATGTCAGCTTTGTATGAGCTATAATCCTCATCGTTCTGAAATCCAAGTTCGTTGAACTGTTCTATGATCAGTGGGTGGTTGATATCTACATGTAATACTTTCATTAATCTTAAATTTTTGGATAGTGTGTTTGCGTTAATTCGTGCGCTACTTCTCCGGTATGTGCCGTGTTCTGCTTTTCAAAAAGCAACAGCTGTACTTCTTCACCATCTATGGTAGAAGGGCAGTGTTCCACGCCTTTAGGCACTACGATGATTTCTCCTTCTTTGACCACCTCGGTACGGTCCCGAAATTTCATGTGCAATGTACCTTTTAAAACGTGAAAAAGCTCGTCCTCGTTTTCATGGGTGTGCCAAACGAATTCGCCCTGAATTTTCGCCAATATGACCTGCATATCATCGACGGTCGCTATTTGATGGGGATGCCATTGCCCGGTAAATAGATCGTGTTTTTCTTTTAGATTGATGGGTTTCATAGGGACAATTATTTAATTTAAAGATATCAATTTTTGCACTAGGGATTGGAGCTAGCTACCATGTAGCGCGGAAAGCCCGACCCCGATTTAGGGGAAGTGCCCTAAATACCCAATATTACTTTGGCGATCATAAAGTAAATGAGGATTCCGAAGATATCGTTACTTGTAGTGATAAAAGGTCCGGTGGCTATCGCAGGGTCAATACCCCTTTTGTGTAGGAACAAAGGGATAAAAGTCCCTATAAAACCGGCGACCACGATGACGGCGACCAACGAAATTGAGATGGCCAACGCGGTCAAGAAATCACCTTTCCAAATCCAAGTGAACAATAACAAAAGTACAGCTAGAATAATGCCGTTTAAAAGTGCCAATAACATTTCTTTTACAAGCCGATTGCCAATACTTCCCTTAATATCGTCATTGGCCAACCCTTGTACGATAATTGCGCTGGATTGCACACCTACATTTCCTGCCATAGCCGCTATGAGGGGCGTAAACAAAAACAGGATGGTGTATTTGCGAAACATCTCCTCAAAACCTCCCATGATTACGGCCGCCGCGGCCCCACCGAATAACCCTAAAATGAGCCAAGGCAAACGTGCGCGTGTTAGCTCCCAAATACTATCGTCCGCCTCCACATCCTGGGAGATACCGGCCGCCATTTGGTAATCTTTCTCGGCCTCCTCCCGGATCACGTCCACAATATCGTCAATGGTAATACGGCCCACCAATCTCCCAATTTCATCTACCACGGGGATTGCCTCCAAATCATATTTGCTCATGATCTTAGCGACTTCCTCGGGTTTCTCGTTAACGTTTACCGAATCTACATTGGCAATAAATACGTCCTTGATATAGGTCTTGGTAGATGCCGTTAACAGGTCCTTTAGCGAAAGACGGCCTTTGAGCTTTCCTTCGTCGTCTACGACGTAAATGGAATGGACCCGGGTAACATTTTCCGCCTGTGCCCTCATTTCCTTGACACAGTTGAGTACGGTCCAGTTTTCATTGACCTTTACCAGCTCCTTTGCCATAAGACCACCGGCAGAGTTCTCGTCATAGCGTAGGAGGTCTACAATATCCTTGGCGTGTTCGCGGTCCTCAATTTCGGAGATAACCTTTTGAACGATTTCCTGGGGAAGTTCCGCTACAATATCGGCCGCATCATCCGTGTCCAATTCCTCCAGCTCGCCAGCTATCTCCTTAGAGGAAAGGTTGCCCAAGATGGCCTCCCTTACATCCTCGTCCAGCTCCGTTAGAACATCCGACGTCTTATCACTATCCAGTAATTTTATAAGATAGGTCGCCTCATCCTCATTGAGTTCGTTGATGGTTTCGGCAACATCCGCGTAATGAACATCCTCCAGAAGTGCCAGTAACCCTGCGTCTTCATTATGCTCTATGAGTATTTCTATCTTCCTTACAAATTCTTCGGTGAGTTTAAACGGTGTCATGCATTAAAGTTTTCACGCAAAGTATGCGGAGGTTTCGCAAAGCTAAACAAAGATTTATAAATTGTTTACAATTCTGTGGATACTGTCCTTAAGTGGTTTTGAATTAAAATTTATCAATAAGGCGAGTTTCAAATTTGATAACCTTAAATAGGTTGGCGTTCGGGTAAAATGAACAGGGACTAAATTTTCAACGGATTTTACTTCAACAATAATTTTTTTATTGACCAAAAGGTCTATCCTATAACCTACATCTTGTTTTACTTCTTTATAGATAAACGGCATTGGTAGTTGTTGACCTACGATAAAACCAATTTGCCTCAATTCATAGGCTAATGCGTTTTCATAAGCGGATTCCAATAACCCAGAACCTATTTCTTTATGAATTTCAATAGCCGCACCAATTATCTTATATGAAAGTTCGTTTTCAGTCATAGGTAAAGCTATTTTTCCATCATTTATAACTTAGGGCCCTTTTGCTACTTCTTTGTGACCTTTGCGTGAAATACAGGCTGCATTTTACGCAAAGAACGCTAAGTTAAAAACGCAAAGCTAAACAAGGACTTATTGGGTATCTTTTTGAATTTTTTTTGTTAAAAGGATGAAATCTGCCACGGACAGTTGTTCCGGGCGCCGGTCAAATATAATAGCCACTTTTAGATTATCTGAGAGTGCAAAAGTTTTTAAGCTGTTACGAATGGTCTTTCTTCTTTGGTTGAAGGCTGTTTTTACAACGCGATAAAAAAGCTTTTCATCACACCCCAGCTCAAAATCGGTTTTCCTGGTCAACCGTAGTACGCCGGACTGTACTTTTGGAGGTGGGTCAAAAACT
>CAJQMW010000130.1 GCA_905479535.1 uncultured Maribacter sp.
TTGGGTAACGCTTGTACTGCCGCCAACACCGTCATCATCAAACGAGTCGTTGCTTACCGGGATACCGTCTATAATGATCAGTGGATTACTATCGCCCTCAATGGAGTTGATGCCCCTAATCTGTATATTGGCACCTGCCCCGGGATCACCATTTTGCCGGGCAATACGAAGACCGGAAACTTTTCCCGAAAGCGCATTGATGACACCTGTTTCCCCGGATTTTACGATGCGTTCGGGTTCTACGGATGAACTGGTGGCGCCCGTTTCGTCTTTTAATTGCTTTGTACCAATGGCCGTCAAAATTACTTCATCCAATTGGTTGGCACTAGGTGCCATTTCAAGATTTATTATAGCATCTTGGCCAACCGTTACCTCAGTGGTCCGAAAACCGATATAGGAGAAAACCAATATGTCTCCAGAAGATGCTCTAGTTTTATACTTTCCGTCGAAGTTGGTGGAAACACCTTTGGTCGTTCCCTTGATTATAATATTGACCCCTGCGAGGGGAACCCCTTCCTTGTCGGTTACAGTTCCAGTAACGGTCATGGACTGCTGTTCTTTTAACAGTACTCGTTGTTGATCGTCCTTTTCTTTTTTAAGCCTTAAAACGATATAGTTTTTTCGTACCACATAAGCAATGTTCGTTTCTGAAAAAATTTTTTCCAAAATTGCGGAAATAGGTTTTTTCTCCACGTTTATGGTTATTTTTCTGTTAATATCTACTTTTCGGTGGTTATAGGTAAATTTGAAATCCGAAAGGGATTCAATCTTATCCAGTACTTTTTGAAGGGAGACGTTGTCCTGTCTTAACGAGATTTTTTTATTTTGAGAGTAGGTATTCGCATGAATCTCAAACAATGATATAACTAGCAGTAAAGTGGTAATTTTCATTTTGAGATCAAATTTATATGCGTTTTTCAATTTGAAAAACGTACCTATGATTGATTTTTTCATACTTTTAAATAGTTTTTAGTGGTTTAAATTCTTTTTTAAATCATGCTACTATCGGGAAATGTTGGCGCATTTTCCGATTTTTTATTCATGATTTATTGAAGTCATTGTTTTTCTATCCCATAGGCTCTTCTGGTATTTATTAACGAATCGGTCGGGTAAGGGTTATTGTTTTGTCTTCCGTGCGGTACTCGAACGGAGTATCTTCCTTAAAAACCTCTAAAATTTGTTTTACATCTTCTTCTTTATAAAATGAGGCCGTATATATTTGATTGTCCAAAAATTTGTAGTTATTCACTATGGAGATGTTAAAATGGCGTTCAAGCTTCTTTTTGATGCTGGAAAAAGGGGTGTTCCTAAAAAGTAGAATACCGTCTTTCCAAGCGGTGTAGAGTGAGGTATCTACCCTGGTGATATCCAGTGAGCCGTTTTTCCTATTAAATGCGGCCATGTGTCCTGGATTCAGCAAAGTCGAGGATTGTTCAAGGTTCGATCGGAATACCTTCACTGCACCTTCCACCAAAACCGTTCTTACCTCAGGATCTTCAGGATAAAAGGAAACATTGAACTCTGTACCCAACACCTCAATGTCTACCTGATCCGCATTTACAACAAAGGGGTTTTCACTATTTTCTGTTACCGAAAAATAAGCTTCTCCCTTCAAGAATACTTGCCTTTGGCCGCTTTCTTTAAATCTGACCGGATATCTCAGCGAACTACCGGCGTTTAGGTGAACCCTTGTTTTATCCGATAGTACCAGCTCGAATATTTTTCCATAGGGTACTTGTAATTCGTTATAAATGACATTACCGCTCGTGTTCCCGCTCGAATAAAGTAGGCTATTCCCTTTTTGTACAACTGTTACCTCACCATTTGTATTAATAATCTGTTTCTCTTTTTTATTTTTATCGGAAATAACTTCAACAGTACCATCTCCCAGTTTAAGTATAATGTTTTCATCTGAAACATTCGAAACGCCGGTGCCTTCCATAATATTTTCAGAAGTGTAATTTTTATAGAAAAAGAGCAACCCAACGATCCCTATAAACAATGCGGCATACTTATAGAACGGGGCTATCCGATTTTTTACTCTTCTTCTGGTCTTAACTTTTGCCAAAAGGGCATTCCGAGCCTTTTTGATATTTTCCGTTGCAACGGACCCTTTGATCAAGGTGTTCAAACGAATGTATTCAGCAAACTTATCTTCGTTCGCTTCTACCCAATTGCCCAGAACACGAAGATCATTGTCATCGGCCGTTTTGTCCAGGTATTTAAAAATCAATAATTCGACCTCTTTATCTATCATTTTGCGAAATTAATTCTTGAGCAAAAATGTTGCTTATTATTAGTATGACGAACGAATATGCCACTACCCTTGCCCCTTTAAATAAAAATTTATGATATTGTATGTTAAAATTAGTTGTGCCGATGAATTTGGAATTTGATAGCGAGAAGGACTTGATCGAGAACCTTAATAGGGGAAACCTGCAGGCCTTTCAAATTGTGGTCGAGCAATTTTATGACATTCTTTACGTGTACGCACTCGGTCTTGTTAATGAAAGGGCGGTGGCAGAGGATATAGTTCAAGAAGTATTTCTTAGGCTATGGTCAAAGAAAGGAAAGCTATTTATAGAAACTTCGTTGAAAAGTTTTCTGTACAGGTCTATTCACAATGAATTTGTGGATTACTATCGAAAAAAGAAAAAGGAAATCGATTTTTTGGATCGGATCTCATTGGAAACCGTACATACCTTTATTCAGCTAGAAGACCAAGATCTTGTAAAGAAATTGGAAAAAGTAAACATAGCAATAGAGCTGCTTCCCAAAAAATGTAGAGAGGTCTTTCTTTTAAGTAAAAGAGATGGATTGACCAACCAAGAAATCTCCCAATATTTGAACGTTTCAAAAAAGACCGTTGAAGGTCATATCTCCAAGGCTTTTAAGGTAATCAGGAAAGGGTTGAAAAAAACCAATCTACTGTTGCTTTTTATTAGACCTTTTTAACATGCCTTTTTGGGACCTAGTTTTCGAATCCCTTGATTTCAAAGTGGCAAGAACATACCATAAGCTCAATCGTCAAGGGATCCGGTTTCCTTTTTCAAGAAGTCGGGCGCCAGAAGCTGTATCCGTTCAAGTACTATTTTTGCTTCTTTGTCTTTCCCCGCATTCATAAGCCGAATATAACGCTGATAGAGCGAACCTACTTTTACGTACCGGATTTCGTCCGGTGGCAGGTCCGAGAGGTAGGGATCCTCTTCTGGGGGGAGGTTACCGGCCAGTTCTTTGAGAAAGTTTTCCAATTCTGTTCCTGTAACATACTTGGCCCGCCCCGCATTGGCTTGTTGCGATAAAATGGGGGCTTCGAATTCGACCGATCTTTTGTCGTCGGTGTTGGGGCGAATTCCCGATAAACGGTTTCGAACGGCATCGAGGTTGCCTAAATAGAACAGGCCTGCCATATGATCGTCTTTGGTCGAACTGCCTTGCCCACGAACGATATGGGCACTATTTTGCCTAAGCGTATTTTCGTCTAGCGGCGTACCTTTCTCTTGGCCAATTAGCACGATACTTGCCCGTGTTCCTGAAAAATCGGCCCTCCATAGGGTCACTTGGGGAAAAACCGAAGCGAACGTGGCGGCAATGATATCGAAGTTTTCGGAAGTAAGCTGGTACATTGGCAACCATTGTGCAAAAATCCCACCGGAAGATAACCGCTTTTTCGCCTCTTTAAAATGTTCAAGGGTGTAAAGGCTTCCGGTACCCGCGTGCCAAGGGGTAAAAAGATCACCAACAATAACATCGAATTGCTCGTGCGTGCCCAAAAGATAGTTTCGGGCATCATCGGCAACAATGCTTACGCGTTCGTCATTGAAAAGTCCGTTGGCCCAAGGGGCAAAATAGCGCTGTGCGGCCGGAATTACGTTGGATACCAACTCTACCGCGACTACCTTTTCTACATTATGGTGGAGTGCCGCCCCCGCAGTAATACCGGTTCCCATGCCCAAGAAAACTACTTTTTTTGGTGCTGGATGGATAAGTAACGGAATGTGGGCCTGCATTTGTTCGACCAACAGGGAGCCGGAATCCCCGAGCACATAAAAGTTATCCAAGCGCATCTGAATATTCTTTGGTACTTGCACAATGGAAACTACACCATCGCTCGATTGCCAGGAATCCAATAAAGTTTCATCAGCGTCCAAGCGCACTATGGGTGGATCTTTCAGAACAAGGATCCCCATAATTACGGCAATGGGCATTAAGGCCCAACCAATTTTCTTTCGCCCATAAAACGATAGGGAGGCCATAACGGCCAAGATTCCGTACGAAACGGCAACGATTTTTATACCGCCCCAAAGGCCTAAAGTGTCGAGCAGAACGAAACCTGATAGTACGGGGCCAACGAAGCTACCCATGGAATTGAAAAGTACCAACCTGCCCACGAGCTGCCCTGACGGCTTATCTGTCATGGGAGCTACTTTGAGCAAGAATGGAAACACTGCGCCCAGAACAACCGTTGGCGGTAAGACCACCAAAAAGGCCAATTTAAAAACGGCCCATACATAGGCGTACCAAGATGCGCCCATTGCCAGATACCCAAGGCCGCTTGTCGCGATATTGAAAACATTCGGGGAAACCCCTATTAAAATGGCCGATACGGAGAGGAGTATGGCCAAGGCACTTTTTGAGGGCATCCTTGACCTAACAAGCAGATGTGCGACGAACCCACCCAATGCCAAAGCCAAAAGAAATACCACCAAAATTGCGGAGAACGAATACACCGAATTTTGTAGTACTTGAGCGAACATCCTGGTCCACAAGGTTTCGGCCGATAGTGCCAATACTCCTGAAAAAAAAGCCACCACGGCAAACTGGGTATAACTTAACTTGGCCGAACGTTCGGTATTCTTTTTGGGTTTTGGCTTTACCTCGGCCATCGTGGGCGCAACGGAATAAGACACAAGGAATTTATCAAGAACAATGGCAAGAACACCTACGGAAGCTGCCAGTATCAATGCAAGGCCATAGGTTGAACTTACCCCATATTCCCTGATCAGATAAAACCCCGTAAAAAAGGCTCCAAGTGCTGCTCCCAATGTATTCACCGCATATAGAATGGTTCCGCGCCTTTCGAGGTACCTGCGATCTTTACCGATATACTGTGCCAATATGGGAAAAGTACCTCCCATAAGGAACGTTGGAGGCAAAAGCAATAAAGCGCCAAAAAAGAATTTCGCCAGTAAAAGCGCACTTTTTGAACCGCCCAAAAAGGATACGACCTCGGCATAGTACATTTCATATAGATCAAGACTTGGTATTATCAACAAGGCAGTTAGCGCAATGCCCAGCTCCATAAGCCCATATACACGGAACGGTCTCTTCAAACGAGCGCCGACATTGCCAAAAAACCTTCCCCCAATTGCGAGCCCAAGAAAAAAAACGGAGAGTGTTGCCGCGGTTGCGTACGCGGCGTTTCCGAATACCAGCCCTAAACGGTACATCCAGACCACCTGGAAAATTAGGCCGGCGGTACCGGACAGAAAAAATAAAGCATATAAAAAAGTGAAGTTTCCCGAACGTTCAAATTGTGGAGACATAAACTTATCCTTCATAAAAAATGGCTAATTTTCACTCGATAATCGAGATTTGAATGCTCTGAGACTTGCCTCGAAATCAAAATGTTTTTTCTTTAAATGCCTCGTGGGCTTGCCCGGAGGTAGTTTACTTAAATGTAAAAAGTTTAAATCAGTTCATTGTGGTATTTTACAAACATAAAAAGAAATATGACTATCGGATAGTTTGCACATGAAGTCAACTTTTAAGTTTTGTAAAAAAAACACCTCCCTCTATCCCTCCTTTCTAGGAGGGAAGAAATCGTATCCCTT
>CAJQMW010000131.1 GCA_905479535.1 uncultured Maribacter sp.
GATGTTCCCCTACCAAGGGCCTTCTATCTTTTACTGTCGGCCTTATTCCCGCAAGTTGATCGACCACTTCAAAGTCGCAATTGATTAAATCCTTCAGTTTACGTAATAGTTCTTGCTTGGCGTTTGCACTAGATAGATTGGTTTTATCATGGCGGTTATACGTTGCGCCTACTTTATACAAATCGTCCCCCAACGGGATTAAAAAAATAGAAGATTTGACAACGTTAATTTCCTTAAGCCTCTTAGATCTGATGATTAAATATTCCCCTTTGGAGCCCTGCATGGGCAAGTATTTGAAAAATGGGTTCTGCTTTAGCCCATATCCCTCGGCAAAGACAATATGTTTTACCCTAAAGTCTTTATAGCGGAAAAATTCCTTATTGATTTCAAGTTCAGTATGATCAAAGGTTCGAGGCTTTAAAAGTCCCTCTTTTATCAACCAATTCGTATATGCCGATAGTAGTTTAACCGTATCCAACCTACCGGTATGAAGTACCTGTCCGTAGCCATGCTTTGCCGTGATTTCAGAGTTTTCGTTCGATACTACTTTAGTGGAAAGATAATCCTTTAAGTGGGGTTTGTCACTGGCTTCGAACCAAAGGTTTTGCTCTTCATGAGAAACGAACCTTCTTAAGACAGGGAGTTGATAATCAAAGGTAGTTTCCAGCCTATGCTCCAAATCCGCATAGAAATTATTGGCAGCCGCCAGTTGTTCCTTGGCATTCCAAGAAAGCGTAAATCTTTTAAGAATAACTGGATTATATAAGCCTCCAGCCACTAGAGAAGAGGTCTGAGAGTTATCATTAAAAACCACAAAAGAACTATTATTCTTATAAAGGGTTTCGCAAAAGGAGGTGCCGGCCAATCCAAGACCCACTACCAAATAATCTACCATTTGGCAAAAATAGGAAAATGCTGCCACCCTTAAATTCCTCCTAAGCAATGTTTCGAGAAACTGATTGATAATTTCTAGCAAAAAAACGCCTTGACTTTTCAGTCAAGGCGTTTTTTATATTATTGAATTGGAATATTTTTTGAACCTAATAGGCCCACATGTCTTGTTCCCTATCTCGGATAACCTCTTTAATTCTTTTTGCTTCAAGAAGTTGGAACAAAGCGTTATCGGCTATGTAGTCATTGACCTTACGGTCACCATGAACGTTGTCCTCTTTATAGATGACTGCGTTGAACCTTCGTGCATTGAGCAACATATCATAAGAAATTGGCTGTGCCGAATTACGTTGGTTGAAAACCTTTGCGTCATGCAAAATTTGACGGGCATCTGGGTACCATACCCAAAAGAGTTCTACCATATCAGGATTTTCATCGTCCATAAAATTTACATCCGGAGCAACGGGAGCTATACCTAATAAACGATATTTTAATTCACCTTGCCTTTTGTCAAAGTACCAGATACCTTTTATATGGTACTCTTCAATTTCAGCAGCCGTAACGTTTCTACGAGTAATGAATTCCTCAGAAACGGTTTCACCGGCGTTTATTTGCTCATAACCATAGTCTAGCGTATCTGTCTTCTGCAAAGAAGCTGATAAATCACTGAATTTTCTTTTTTCGGTAAAATAAGAATCTGCATAGACCTCCAAATTACCGTTTTTAATATTTTTAATCAACACATGGTAAAGGGACCTTCTATCAGCACCTATATCCATAGTATCTGTTGGATAGTATAACGGAAAATTGACCCTCTCATCCAAATCTATGGTTTCCCACAATGTTTTGGACCAAAGAATATCCCTATCGTCTACGTAACCATACTCCAAAGGAGCATCATTATCAACAGCTTTCTGCTCTTCCGTTCTTACCCCGATCTCTTGAGGTTTTTTAGCATTCAAGATATTCGCCTGCGCCATAATGGATACGGGCAAAAAAACTAGAGCACTTATCACTAAAACATTTTTCCAATTCATGTTTGTTTCACTTTAAAATTAACCGGGCAAACTTGAGGTCCACCCGGCGTCATTCCATTAATATTAATTGGTGATTTCCACAACTACTGGAGACACCTTCTTCAACTTGTAACTTTTATTGTTCGTGATATAGGCTTCGATATCAAATATCTGCACTACATCACCTCTTCTAGCACGCTGTAGCGCAGACTTGGCCCTAGCATCCATCTTGTTTCCTCTAACGCTAACCGTTGGTTGACCTGGAACTTTAAACTTAAACCCACTTACTGCAAGGTTCAAATCAAAATCAAAGTCTTCTAAACCAGCTCCGATAGTAGCGATCTCAACATTCCTTTTAGGAAGTTTAACACTACCTGATTGCTTACTTAGCGTTCCTTCCGGTCTTGGAATATCCTTAATCCTAAATTCAGATTTGGAAGATATTGCCTGTCCATCAGGTAATGTTCCGGAAGCAGTTATCGTAACCGTTCTTCCCTTACCAGGATTCATCACATACTTACTACCGCTAATTGATTTTAAGCCGGGAGCCGATGCCCTTACCTTATTGTTAGGGATACCTGGGATTGAAATCGACATCGGGTTGGCAACTCCACGGTAGACCACGTTCATCTTGTCCGCCGCAATTAAAGCAGCATTAGGTTTTGAAATTGTAGCAAAAGAATTCTTTACCGGAACCTCAATTTCTTCACCATCTTGTTTGAAATAAATCGTTCCAGCAACTTCGTGGTCTCCTGCGGATCCAGAACCGATCAACATTTTAACGCCACCGGCTTCCAACTTATAGTCCTTGCCTTCAGATAGTTTTCTACCATCCAAAGTCAACTCGGCCCTCACAGGCGTAGAAGAATTATCGGTTTTACTGATGATGATCTTACCATCATACCTTTCGCCGGTATAGAAAGCTGACTTAGTAGCTGAAAGTGATGTTGCAAAATTCTTTAAGGAAACTTGGTTCGTTAACTCGCCTTCCAACATAGATTTCAATGCAGCCTCTTCCGTTATTTTAACGTCCGCTTGCAGCGCAGTTAATTTTGCCAAAGAAGCTACCAAAGGATAACCTTCATAGTGATAGTTGATCCAATCTTGCTTTGTTCCGTCCCTTTTTTCAACCTTGCCTTTTTCGTCTCCAGTTTGGAAACGATCGATAACGGATTGCTTAAGCGCCGGAGGCACAATTGCAGCTACCTGATTACGATATTCGTTAATATTTTTCATGAACTTTTTACCTTCCGCGGATAAATTGTCTCCTTGAAAAAGTGTTTGGTCCAAATAATCCGAATTGTCCATACGGGCATAGTCCGTTGCATCTTCCAGACCTTCTGTCATCCCTGTTTTAAGGGTCTCCAAATAGTCATAGTACTCTTGGGACATTGCCTTGATCTTCTGCGCATCTTGATACAGCTTGTCATACTTTGCCGCATCTTCATCTGCCTTAGTTCCAAGACTTTCCAAGAACGCATTGTTACTTGCCGTTGTCTTTTCGTTAGAAGTCTCTAGCTTTTCGTTCATAATACCGAATGCGGCTAGCACCTCTTTACTCATATTTAATGCCAACATCGCGATGAAGATCAAATACATAAG
>CAJQMW010000132.1 GCA_905479535.1 uncultured Maribacter sp.
CTTGGCACTAACAACAACTCTGTTTGCCGCCCGTTCACGTACCTGAATCCCTTTTCACCATAAAACCCAGCTTCTTCCAACATAATTCTTATATCCCTGTTCCATTCGGGAATGTTTATAGTAGTATTCAATTCAATTGCATAAACGGTATTGGGATTCAGCGGATAATTTTCACCATCGTCCTTCATTACTCCACCTTGGGAATCCCACATACCAATGGTGGTGCCCGCGGAATGACCGTAGAGACCCAGCGGATGTGTATAGATGGACGGTCTAAGTCCCGCCGCTTTTGCCTCGGCTAAAGATTTAGATAGAATTTCATTTCCGGTCCTTCCTTTTATCATGTTGGAGGTTAAAAAATCCTGAACGCGATTCCCTTCCTTTAGGCCATCGATTAAAAACTGGGGCGCTTGCTTTTCGTCAGGTTTTAGCACATAGGCTAGTTCCTGGCAATCCGTATTTAGTCTTAAGTAGGTAATTCCAAAATCACAATGCAGCAAATCTCCGGGAAGAATGACCATATCCTCCGGACGACCGGAAAAGGAATACAGGTGGTTTGCCAGTTCTTCCTTGGAGCGTTGCACGTCCACCGTTGGATGAAACCAGGTCTCCAAGCCCAAATCGGTCACTTTTTGCCGCATCCACCATTCCACTTCCGTCGTGGTTGTAACGCCCGGCGTTATGATCTTTTCGGAGAACGCTTCCGCTATAATATGATGTGTTATATCTACCAGCTGATCATAGATGACCATTTCTCTTTCGGTTCGGGTTTCTATCCACCTTACGGCTAATTGTTCTGCAGAAACCACTTTGCCCTTATATTTTTTGGGTAGGTTGGACATGAACTCGTCGTAATCGGTTTTATCTAGTCCGTCCGCAATATTGAAATCCTTCGAAAAGTTCAATCCTATTTTTTTGGGATCTCGTTCCGCTATCAGTTGCATCAGGCGTTTCCATTGATTAGGCTCTTTTTCCTTGTCCCATGCCGAAACAATATTTTCTCCAACATCATAGCGGGCAACCGCCAATTTTTCGGTGGTATTTTTTGACTTATCCCTATAGAACAACAAAATAGTCCTTCTTCTGGCGTTCAACCATGTTGCGGGCAGCATGGTCCTAAGCACCGGGTCTTCGTTGTACTCGCGGGAAATTACGATCCACATATCAATATTCGTAGTATCCATCAACTCCGGAAGCAAGTTGTTGAAACGGTCGGATAAAATTTCATCGACCACTTTGGCCCGTTGCCATTCCGGTAAAATTTGTTGGGCAGATGCCTGAATAAATAATAGAATTGAAAGTAAAGTAATTAGTAATCGTATCATCTTAGTTATTTGCCCCTGAAAATACGTTTTTTTTGAATCTAGGAAAATAGCTATGCCATATATGCCATATTTTAAAGCAGTGTAAAAATCAAATGGTTCGCTATGTTATAATCCTAGCTAAGGTTTTCCCTCGATTGAGCTTGCCATTACTCGTTCTACTAAATTGGGGTACAGAGAAGATTTCCTTTGGGATTTGGAACTTGTTGAGTTGAACCTTCTTTTTAAGCGCATCCATCATTTGCTCTTTGTTTATTTCGCCCTCTACGACCATAACCAATTTTTGACCCAAACTTGAATCTGGCAATCCGGCCACAAAAAATGGTCTTTTTATAATTAATGCTAATCCTTTTTCGATTTGTTCTGGAAACAACTTTACACCGCCAGAATTAATTACGGAGTCCAATCTTCCCAGCCACTCGAATTCTGTATCGGAAACTAAATGCACCACATCATTAGTGACTATGGTACTGGCCGAAATCTTTGGTGCATTGATGACCAGACAATTTCTGGCATCGGTTTTTATAAAGATATTGGGCAAGGTATGGAACGGTCGTACCACAGCTTCTTGTGAAAATTCGTTTTTAGGATTCAGCAGTCGGGCTGCAATATGGGTAATGGTCTCCGTCATCCCATAGGTCTCAAAGACCTTGGTCTCTTTGCCTTGAAGCATATTATTTAGGCTCGATGAAACCGGTGCACCTCCAACTATCATATTTCCAATCCTATCTATTTTTTCAACCGAATTCTCCAATTGCAAAGGGACCATAGCGGAGAAATCATATGTTTTGCTAGTATTTATTGATGGTTTAGAAGATGGGGCGATACAATCTATTTTAAGCCCAAGTACCATTGCCCTCACCAGCATCATTTTACCCGCTATAAATTCGGTCGGTAGACAATGTAAGGCCCAATGACCGGATTTCAGGCCAAAAAATGCACCGGTGGCCAAAGCGGAATTAATCATATGCGCTTTTTGAAGCAGAATTGATTTTGGTTTTCCCGTAGAGCCGGAAGTGTTTACCGCGATGGTATCCTCTTCGGATAACCAGTCCATTAGGAACTGACCGATTTCCCTTTCAAAAGGTTCTCCCTCTTTAATGAACTCTCTTGCGAAATCGGTTAAATCCTTCTTTTGAAGAGAGCGACCATTTAAAGAAAACCGGGGATGTATTTTAGTGTGCTCCAACATCTAATGAATTAGCCGCCAAAAATTCTTCTTTCGAAAGTACTTTTCCAGTTAAGCGCTCTTTCCAATTGGTCCAATTGTATTTTTTTGATAAAACAAAAAGAATCAAAGGGAATGTTATAAAAACAGAGAGTAACATTTCTTGTACGATATCCCCAGATGCACTTTCAGCCGTGTTTCTAAACAATGAATCCGTCTGAATTGCAGACCAGTCCGATGTTACTAGTAGGGCAGCCATTAGATTGTTTCCGAGATGAAATCCGAGTGCTAGTTCCAAACCATCGTCCATTAGTGTCATGATACCCATCAACAGACCAAAACCTATATACAACACCATGGTAATATATCCCATCTCAGCCACTTCTGGGTTGGCCGAATGCAATAAACCGAAAACAATGGAAGTCAGTATCAATGGAAACCATTTATTTCTTACTAAAACTCCGATTTGCTGCATGAGATATCCTCTAAAAAGATACTCTTCAAATCCAATTTGAAAAG
>CAJQMW010000133.1 GCA_905479535.1 uncultured Maribacter sp.
TTTTGAAGTTACGGAGACTATCAATAAGCTTATAGCGGATAAAAGTATTTACATAAAAGACACATCAAATAATTAAAACAGCTTACAATACATGAACAGGCACATAAATAAAGTAGCGGTAATAGGCTCGGGAATCATGGGAAGCGGGATCGCTTGTCATTTTACCAATATAGGTTTGGAGGTCCTTTTGTTGGATATCGTTCCCAGGGAATTAACCGACAAGGAAAAAGCAAAAGGGCTTACATTGGAAGACGAAGTAGTTCGCAACCGATTAGTGAACGACTCCTTAACGGCTGCACTAAAATCCAAGCCCTCCCCGATTTATCATCAGGACTTCGCCAAAAGAATAACCACTGGTAATTTAGAAGACGACATTGCCAAAGTTTCCGAAGTAGATTGGATTATAGAAGTAGTGGTTGAGCGGTTGGATATAAAAAAGAAGGTCTTTGAAAATCTGGAGAAACATAGAAAACCGGGAACTTTAATTACTTCCAATACATCGGGTATTCCTATTAAGTTTATGTCCGAAGGTAGAAGTGAAGATTTCCAAAAACATTTCTGTGGAACACATTTCTTTAACCCGGCACGCTACTTAAAATTATTCGAAATAATTCCAGGGCCAAAAACTTCTCAGGAAGTTTTGGATTTCCTAAACGGGTACGGAGAGCAGTTCCTAGGTAAAACTTCGGTAATTGCTAAAGATACACCCGCATTCATTGGAAACCGTATCGGAATATTCAGTATTCAAAGCCTTTTTCATACTGTGAAAGAAATGGGCATGACGGTTGAAGAAGTGGACAAACTTACCGGTCCCGTAATCGGAAGGCCAAAATCGGCCACTTTCAGGACGGTAGATGTAGTTGGCTTGGATACTTTGGTACATGTCGCCAACGGAATCGCTGAAAACTGCAAGGAGGATGAACGCCACGAGTTGTTCGCCTTACCTCCTTTTATTTCTACAATGATGGAGAATAAGTGGTTGGGCAGTAAAACCGGACAAGGTTTCTATAAAAAATCCAAGGACGATAAGGGGAAAACAGGAATTCTAACGCTGGATTTGGACACGATGGACTATCGGTCCAAGAAAAGTGCAAAATTCGCAACACTGGAGCTAACCAAAACCATAGATAATGTTGTAGACAGATTTTCGGTTTTAGTTGGTGGCAAGGATAAAGCCGGTGAGTTTTACCGTAGAAGTTTTGGTTCTTTGTTTGCCTATGTTTCACAACGAATTCCAGAGATAACCGACGAGCTCTATAAGATCGATGATGCCATGAAAGCCGGATTCGGCTGGGAACACGGCCCCTTCCAAATTTGGGATGCCGTTGGCCTGGACAAAGGGCTGGAGTTTATAAAAGCTGAAGGTCAGGAAGCGGCCAAATGGGTTCATGAAATGAAAGCTGCCGGAATTACTTCGTTCTATAGCGTTAGGGATGGGGCTACTTATTATTATGATATCCCTAAAAAAGAAATGGTAAAAATTCCTGGACAGGATGCTTATATCATTTTAGGCAATATTCGGAAATCCAAGGAGGTTTTCAAAAATAGTGGTGTAGTTGTAGAAGATTTAGGGGATGGCATATTAAATGTTGAATTCCAGTCCAAAATGAACACCATCGGCGGTGATGTACTGGCCGGATTGAACAAGGCCATTGATTTAGCAGAAAAAGAATACCAAGGTTTAGTAGTGGGTAATCAAGCGGCAAACTTCTCTGTGGGTGCCAATATAGGAATGATTTTCATGATGGCCGTAGAACAAGAGTACGATGAGCTCAATATGGCCATAAAAATGTTCCAGGATACAATGATGCGTATGCGTTATTCGTCAATTCCAACAGTATCCGCCCCACACGGTATGACCTTAGGCGGTGGTTGCGAACTTTCACTGCATGCAGATAAAGTAGTGGCAGCTGCCGAGACCTATACAGGTTTGGTAGAATTCGGGGTTGGTGTAATCCCCGGTGGAGGGGGTTCCAAGGAACTTGCCTTAAGGGCATCGGACTCTTTTAGAAAAGGGGATGTTGAGCTCAATATCCTACAGGAGTACTTTTTGACCATTGGGATGGCCAAGGTGTCTACATCGGCTTATGAAGCTTATGATTTGGGTATTCTTCAAAAAGGGAAGGATATCGTTGTTGTGAATAAAGACCGACAAATCGCTACAGCTAAAGCGCATGCAAGATTGATGGCCGAGGCCGGATACACAAAACCTCCAACACGAAACGACGTTAAAGTATTGGGAAAACAAGCCTTAGGCATGTTCCTAGTCGGCACAGATTCGATGGAGGCGAGCAATTATATTAGCGAGCACGACAAGAAAATTGCAAATAAATTAGCTTACGTAATGGCCGGTGGCGATCTATCCGAGCCAAGCTATGTTTCCGAACAGTATTTGTTAGACCTGGAACGTGAAGCCTTTTTATCGCTTTGCACGGAAAGAAAAACATTGGAACGGATTCAACATATGTTGAAAACTGGTAAACCGTTGCGCAACTAGTTGCCTAGAGTATTGAGATGATAGATTCTAGTATGGAGAAATAAATATAATTAAATGAATAAGATTGAAGATTTAAAGATTTGGAATAAAGCGATTAAACTTGTTAAGCAAGTTTATATTTTAACTTCAGAACTTCCAAAAAATGAACAGTTTGGACTTATTTCTCAAATTAAAAGAAGTGCAATCTCTATACCATCAAATATTGCTGAGGGAGCAGGCAGAAATTCAAAAAAAGAATTCAAACATTTTTTAAGTATTGCCAATGGCTCTACAACCGAATTAGAAACACAATTATTATTAACAGTTCGATTAAGTTTTGTTGATGAAAGACAAATACAAGAACTAATGAGTTTATGTACTGAAATTAAGAGAATGAATTATTCACTTCAAAAAAGTTTAACTTAATACTCAGTACTAATTACTTAATACTAATAAAACAATGAGAATAATACCAGCCATAGATATAATTGAAGGTAAATGTGTTCGTTTAACAAAGGGCGATTATAACACAAAGAAAATATATAATGAGAACCCACTTGAGGTTGCTAAAGAATTTGAAGATGCAGGTATTGAGTATTTACACGTTGTGGATTTAGATGGAGCAAAGGCAAGTAAAATTATCAATCATAAGGTTTTAGAAA
>CAJQMW010000134.1 GCA_905479535.1 uncultured Maribacter sp.
ATCAATGCGGCCACCATGATCGCACAATCCAAGACCATCCATCAGGCAGAAATAGATGCCGCTTGTGAACTTATAGATTTCTTGCGCTTTAACGTAGCGTACATGTCCCAAATTTATGGGGAGCAACCAGACTCTGCGGAAGGTATTTGGAACAGGTTGGAATATCGCCCTCTCGAAGGATTTGTCTATGCGGTAACTCCCTTTAATTTTACGGCAATTGCAGGAAACCTTCCTGCCAGTGCTGCCATGATGGGCAATGTAGTGCTTTGGAAGCCCAGTGATAGCCAAATTTTTTCCGCTAAGGTCATTGTAGATGTTTTTAAGGAAGCTGGACTTCCGGATGGTGTCATAAACGTCGTTTACGGAGACCCGGTAATGATTACCGAAACCGTTTTAGCCAGTCCGGATTTTACCGGCATCCATTTTACGGGTTCCACACATGTATTTAAAGAACTCTGGAAACAGATCGGTAACAACATCCACACCTACAAAACCTATCCAAAAATTGTTGGAGAAACAGGGGGTAAAGATTTTATAGTTGCGCATCCATCGGCAAAACCGGCGCAAGTGGCAACCGCCATTGTTCGTGGAGCATTTGAGTTCCAAGGTCAAAAATGCAGTGCCGCATCCAGGGTGTATTTACCTAAATCTACGTCAAAGGAAATATTGGATTTGGTCAAAAGAGACATTGGTTCGTTCAACAAACCAGGTTCTCCAGAGGATATGTCCAATTTTGTCACGGCGGTTATCCATGAGAATTCTTTTGATAAACTGGAGAAATATATAAGCCAAGCCAAGAAAGATGAGAGTGCAGAAATCATAGCAGGCGGAAACTACGATAAATCCAAAGGATATTTTATTGAGCCTACCGTTATACTAACCACGGACCCAAAGTATACGACTATGGAAACAGAGTTATTTGGTCCAGTAGTCACCGTGTATGTTTATGAAGATAAGGATTGGAGCAAAACTTTAGAATTAGTTGATTCTACCTCCGAATATGCACTTACGGGGGCAGTACTTTCAGCGGACAGGTATGCGATTGAGGAGGCAACCAGAGCATTGCAGAATTGCGCAGGGAATTTCTATATAAACGATAAACCAACCGGTGCCGTAGTAGGTCAACAACCTTTTGGTGGTGCCAGGGCCTCCGGAACAAACGATAAAGCAGGTTCGGCCCAAAACCTTTTAAGATGGGTGTCTCCACGCCTGATTAAAGAGACTTTTGTTACCCCGGAAGACTATAGGTATCCTTTTTTAGGGTAGATTCACTGTTAAAGAAATACCAAAATTAACCTCTTGGAAAAGTTTTTACTTACATTTAAAAGCCTGAATGATAATCCTTTGGGCTTTAACAACTATAATCCAATCAAAATGAAAAAATTTATTTTTGCATGCATGCTCGTGGCGGTCACCATGACCTACGCACAGGACAAACTCGCCCAGGCTACGATAAAGGGAGTCTTAACGGGAAATCAAGCACAAGTAATACAATTGGCAGAAGCCTTTTCGGAAGACCAATATGATTGGCGACCCTCAGAAGGGGTTAATTCGGTAGGTGAGGCACTTTTACATGTTGCCGGGGGAAATTACTTTCTGGCATCCAAAATGGGATTTGCGCCACCAGAAGATGTAGATATGATGGGTCTTGGAAAAATTACCGGCAAGGAGAATATCATTGCTGCCTTAAAAAAATCCAACGAGTTTGTGTTGGAAAAAATAATGGAGGTAGAAAACGATGAACTGAATGAAGAAGTGGACTTCGGTTTTGCAAAAATGAACAAAATGGGAGGTCTATTGGCCCTTATGGAACATAACGGAGAACATAAAGGGCAACTGATAGCCTATGCGCGAACCAACGGAGTGGTGCCGCCTTGGAGTAAATAAAATTCTATTTGTATTTTACCTCACCCAGAACTGCCGAAAATGGCAGTACTGACCTCTCCCAAGGAGAGGTGAATCGGAAACCCAAAGACAGGGCCATCCGGGAATTATTTAGATTGAAAAAGCCTTAGACCGAAATACGGTCTAAGGCTTTTTTTTTACGCAACCATTAGACGGAAACCTCGTCCTAAAAGAAATATCAGTATGAAAAAAAAAATTTATCGTTGTTATGGCCGTTGCACTTCTCACCTTTAGCTGTAACAACGATGGTTTGCCTGTTATTTCAGCCTGTGGTACTGAAGATCCCATTGAAGACCTGGAATGGTTGAATCCAGAAATCCAAAGGCGAAAAAATGATACCTCAGCAGATGCTAGATATTGCTATATTGAACAAGCAACAAATGATGGTGAAACACTATTTATTTATAATGACTGTAACCCAATTGTAAACAAGGTGGTTCCAGTGTAAGCTGCTCGGGAAATTCTGTGGGACCTTTAGGAGATGAGAACAACAATATCACCGACATAAAAGGACGTACGATAGTATTCAGACCTACTGATCTCATGGGCGAGTTTGACTGAATTTTAGTTGCCCGCTTATGGATAAGACCTAATTTGAAGAGGATAAAAGCATTTTTTATATGTAAATTTAACGTTAATTAATTGTAAAAATTATATTAATTACAGATATTTATTTCTTCAAAGCTCTTATTATGAAGCCTCCATACACTTACAAAAATATTGCAATGAACTTAAAGTGCATTCACATACACATATGGGCATGTGTTAAAATCTATGCCAGAAAGTACCGTAAATGCTATTATTCAATATTGAGTTTATAAATCACCCTTTAAATTTCAAGGGTAAATACACTACTTTTTTTGTCTCGAAGAATGACTCCTTAAAATAATCGGTCAAATCAAAAATTTCTACGGTCTTATAATTTTGGAGCTCTTCGCTTAAGTCACCACCTTTTAAGTATAGGATCCCATTTCTTCTGTCGTGAACCGATTCTTTTTTTATTCTACCCTTTACCCAATGGACAAAGGTGGGCATAGCCGCTACCGCACGACTCACAATAAAATCAAATTGGCCAGGCACTTCCTCTACCCTAGCGTTTATAGTCGCGATATTTTCTAAACCAAGACCAGCAACCACCTCCTCCACTACCTTGATCTTTTTACCAATGGAATCTACCAGTGTAAAATGTACGTTTGGGAATAATATAGCCAAAGGTATGCCGGGGAAACCGCCGCCAGTGCCTACATCCATAACTTGAGAACCGTCCCTAAATTCCTGTATTTTAGCGATACCTAAAGAATGTAACACATGACGCAGATACAATTCTTCTATGTCCTTTCTAGAGACTATATTGATTTTTTGATTCCAATCCTTATATAAAATATCCAATTGCCGGAACTGAGTTCGCTGTGTTTCGGATAAATTGGGAAAATATTCAAATATCTTTTCAACCTTCATGCTTATCTTTGTAAAACGATAAAATTAGTATATTCACTTTTATAAAGATTTATTTTTACCAAGTTTTGAAACTATTGCGAAGTCTTTAGCGTTATATAAATAAAAGATTGTTTGATTATGGAACAAACCACCATACGATTCTCAAGAAAGGATTCCGCCAAGTTTTTTAGAACCTTAAACGGAAGAGTAAACGACTACTTCAAAAAAAATAAAATAAAGAAAACGGCGAACTGGAGACTTCACCTAAAGACAGTGATAATGTTCAGCCTATTCTTG
>CAJQMW010000135.1 GCA_905479535.1 uncultured Maribacter sp.
GCTTCGTTTCAAGGCCTATCGAACAATGACCAAGTTGACGACTTCTTTATGCCCGGCACATCCCATGATTTTTCATTTAAAGCGGTTGTAGATTTCTACGGACCATCAGAACTCATTCTATTTCCTGGAGCAATTGACCCCAAATCACCTGAGGCATTATTGATAGGTGCCGCACCGCTTGACCGACCAGACCTTGCAAAGACCGCTAGCCCTACCAATTATGTGGATGAGAACGACCCTCCTTTTTTAATTATACACGGTGAAAAGGACGATTTAGTTTCCCCGAGACAGTCCCAATTATTAAGTTCTTGGTTAACGGTAAAAGGTGTGGAAAACGAATTGATAATCGTCCCAGACGCGCCGCATTTCGGAGAAATGTTCGATGTAGAAAACATTCGTACAAAAGTTATGGCGTTTCTAGAAAAGCATTTGAAATGAAAAGAGGAACAATCTTAATTCTTTTGATTTCAGATTGTTCTAATACACAATACATTATATGAATTACATATTTTTCGTAATTTGAATCTATTCATCCACTTACACTAAAATCATGGCAAAATTCAATCTAAAAATTAACGGGCAAACACAGGAAGTTGATGTGGACCCAACAACACCTATGCTTTGGGTACTAAGGGACCACGTAAAATTGGTGGGCACCAAATACGGTTGTGGTATTGCCCAATGTGGGGCGTGTACAGTACATTTAGGAGATAACGCCGTTCGTTCTTGTCAGTTGCCCGTTTCCGCGGTAGGTGAGCAAAAGATTACTACCATAGAAGGTTTGAGCGAGAATGGCGATCATCCAGTTCAAAAAGCTTGGTTGGAAATTGATGTGCCTCAATGTGGGTATTGCCAAGCGGGACAAATAATGTCAGCTTCCGCCTTGTTAAAAAGAAACCCAAATCCTTCCGATGAAGAAATTGAAACGGCAATGAACGGTAACATCTGTCGCTGCGGAACGTATACGAGAATAAAAAAGGCCATTAAAACGGCCGCAAATGCCGAAAACGTTTAATTAGAAAAAATCAGAAGAAGATGACAAAGATAAACACGCATATTGGACGTAGGGCTTTTATTAGGAATACAAGTATGGCAAGTGGGGGATTGGTCCTCGGATTCAGTTTTTTAAATTCCTGTAAGCCGGAACAGGCAAAAGAGATGGCCGGTAAGGAAATGCCCAACGAATGGTTCGAGATGAATTCGTATCTGAAAATTGGGGATAACGGGATGGTGACCGTCTACACACCAAATCCCGAATTCGGTCAGAATATTAGAACATCGATGCCCATGTTGGTGGCAGAAGAGTTGGATGTGGATTGGAAAAACGTGGTGGTAGAGCAGGCGCCCTATCATGCAGAAAAATATGGCTTTCAACTTACAGGTGGCAGTACGGGAATAAAAGCAAGATGGATACCTCTTCGAATGGCCGGCGCAACAGCAAAACAGATGTTGGTGGCCGCGGCCGCAAAAACATGGCAGGTTCCCGTAGAAGAAATCACTACTAAAGGAGGAGTATTACAACACGCAGCTACGGAAAAATCCGCCGGTTACGGCGAAATGGCTTCGATTGCGGCAACGCTTGACGTGCCTGTAGAAGTGCAATTGAAGGAAGTGAAAGACTTTAAGCTCATCAGTCGCTCCCATAAAAATGTGGATGCAAAAAAGATTATAACCGGTGAACCCATGTTTGGTATGGATTATCAAAAGGACGGCATGCTAATCGCTATGATCGTACATCCTCCTGCATTTGGAATGACTTTGAAATCGGTTGATGACGAGGAAGTGAAAGCCATGCCAGGCATCAAGGATGTGATAACCATCAAAAGTTTTAAAGAGGGATTTCAAAAACACGGGTTTGACACCAACGCTTTTCCTGAATTGGCGGCAATAGTAGGTAACTCGACTTGGGAAGTGATGCAGGCCAAAAAGAAATTAAATACGGAATGGAGGCCGATTACTGCAACTACTGAAATTGTCAATGGTTTTTTTGGAAAGGAAACAAGAAATACCCCTGCGGGACTGGAATCCACACAGGGCCACAAAGCACAGATGGAAGCCCTTGCATCCATACCTGGAAATATGGTCAGAAAGGATGGCAATCCAGAGGCCGCCTTCAAGAATGCAGCAAAGATTTTGGAAAGAAGCTATTCGGCCCCCTTTCTTGCCCACAATAGCATGGAGCCTATAAATGCTTTTGCGCATGTGGAAGGTAATAAAGTAAAAATTGCGGCACCGATCCAGATTCCATCCTTCATCATTCCTACGCTAGAAAGCAGTTTGGGAATACCGAAGGAAAATATTGAAATGGAAATGCCAAGAATGGGAGGTGGTTTTGGGCGTAAGGCCTATGCCCACTTTGTGGTCGAAGCGGCCCTGATTTCCCAAAAAGTAAATGCTCCAATCAAGTTGGTGTACAGCCGTGAAGACGATATGACAAACGGTATTTATCGACCTGCATATCAGGCTACTTATCGCGCCGCTTTTGATGAAAGCAATAAATTGACGGCATTACATGTTAAGGCGGGCGGCGTCCCAGAGAGCCCATTGTTCGCCAATCGTTTTCCGGCGGGGGCTATTGATAATTATATGGCCGAAGAATGGAGCATTGATTCTAACATTACCATAGGTGCCTTTAGAGCTCCACGATCTAATTTTATGGCCGGTGCAGAGCAGGCATTTTTGGATGAAGTGGCGGAAGCCATGGACAAAGACCCTATTCAATTTAGATTGGACCTATTAAAAAGGGCTAAAGAAAATCCGGTTGGTGAGGTTAATGAATATGATGCCGATCGCTACGCTGGAGTTTTGGAATTGGTTCGGGAAAAATCGGAATGGAAAGAAAATGATACAACACTACATCGAGGGGTGTCTGCCTATTTTTGCCATAATTCCTATGCGGCCCATGTACTGGATCTACGAATGGAGAACGGAAAACCTGTTGTCGAAAAAGTAGTTTGCGCCATTGATTGCGGGGTCGTAGTAAATCCTGATGCGGCCACGAACATGGCGGAAGGTGCCATAACCGATGGTGTGGGAAATGCCCTTTTTGGGGAATTGACCTTTGAGGACGGGGTGCCCCAGAAAAACAATTTCCACCAATATCAAATGATCCGTATGAAAGAAGCACCAAATGAAATCGATGTGCATTTTGTGCAGAATGAAATTGACCCAACAGGTATGGGGGAGCCTCCGTTTCCTCCTGTATTTGGAGCTATGGCCAATGCATTGTATAAAGCAACGGGTACAAGGCACTATATGCAACCATTCATAACTGACAAACCCCCTCTGGTTGGATAACTTTATCTAAATATTCTATGGGATACCAAAAAGTAATTTTATCCTTTGTGATAACAATGATCTTCTCATTTTCGGGGCTAGCACAGGTAAGTGATGATGCAACAAGAAATGAAAA
>CAJQMW010000136.1 GCA_905479535.1 uncultured Maribacter sp.
TTATGCCACAACGGCGAGAGCAAGAGCCAAAATCAAATCTGTTTTAAGGGAAGAGAAAAAATCCATAGCGGAAGAAGGCAAGGAAATTCTAAGAAGAAAACTGAAATCACAAAAAGTTTCGCTTAACGAGGATTCCATAAACAAAATGGTCGTTTATTTTAAATTAAAGACCAGTTTGGATCTCTTTTACCGGGTGGGCATGGGTTCTATAGACAACCAAATGCTTAAGGATTTCGCCTCATCCTATAACAACGCGTTCATAAGTTTCTTTAAAAATAGAATGCGAAGAAACCCTGCGCCAGAGGACGTCAATAAGGATGAAATCACCTCCAAATACGACATGCTTGTTTTTGGGACGGAAGAAGAAAAACTGGATTATAAACTTTCACAATGCTGCAACCCCATTCCGGGAGATGCCGTGTTCGGCTTCGTAAGCGTATCGGAGGGAATAAAGGTTCACAAGAAAAATTGCCCCAATGCCATTTCGTTACAGTCCAATTACGCCTATAGAATCATTAGCGCAAAATGGGTGGACTCGTCACAGGAAGAGTTCAAAGTAGATATTCAGTTGACCGGAATAGACAACCTAGGCCTAGTAAGCGATATAACCGAGGTTATATCGGACAACATGCACGTAAATATGCGCAATCTGAATTTTAGCACCGATGGTGGAACCTTTACCGGTCGCATTACGGTAGTGGTGAAAAACAATGCTATTTTGAATAAGTTGATTGAAAATTTAAAGCGTATTACCGGTATAGACAAAGTCACTAGGCTATAGAAAACGAATTAAAATTTAGCTGTACATTTGTATATTGATGTAGTACTATGGCGCCCAATAAAAACCAAGAAATTGTAAAAAATGTATTCACCACTTTCCTAGAGGATAACGGACATAGGAAAACCCCTGAACGATACGCCATACTCCAAGAAATTTATGATAGTGATGAGCATTTTGATATAGAATCGCTCTACATCAACATGAAAAATAAAAATTATCGCGTAAGTAGGGCTACATTATACAATACCATAGAACTCTTATTGGATTGCAAGCTGGTCCGCAAACACCAGTTCGGAAAAAATCAGGCACAATACGAAAAATCATATTTTGACAGGCAACATGACCATGTCATTCTTACGGATACCGGGGAAGTTATGGAATTCTGCGATCCTAGGATTCAATCCATTAAAAAGACCATAGAAGAAGTATTCGATATAAAGATCAATACCCATTCCCTTTATTTTTATGGAACAAAAAACGCGCCCGGCGACAAGGAGGGCACAGAAGAAAATACAAATAACTAACCAAGTATATTTTAGATGGCAGTAGATTTATTGTTAGGCCTACAATGGGGTGACGAAGGAAAAGGAAAAATTGTTGATGTATTAACCGAAAATTATGATATTATCGCCCGTTTTCAAGGGGGGCCTAATGCGGGACATACGTTGGAATTCGATGGAATAAAACACATACTACATACCATTCCCTCTGGAATCTTTCATAAAAATGCTGTCAATGTCGTAGGTAACGGTGTAGTCATAGACCCGGTAATCTTTAAAAAGGAATTGGATGCCCTTAAAAAATTTAATCTCGACATCAAATCCAAACTACTCATTTCGCGAAAAGCGCACCTAATTTTACCCACACATCGTTTGCTGGATGCCGCATCGGAAGCTTCCAAGGGCAAGGCGAAAATTGGTTCTACGCTTAAAGGGATAGGCCCCACTTATATGGATAAAACCGGAAGGAACGGGATGCGTATTGGAGACTTGGAACTGAGCGACTGGAAAGAGAAGTATAGAAATTTGGCCAATAAGCACGAGGCCATGATCGGGTTTTACAATGTGGATATCCAATACAACTTGGCCGAACTGGAATCGGACTTCTTTAAATCTATCGAAGAATTAAAAGAACTTACTTTCATTGATAGTGAAGAGTACCTATACCAAGCCCAGAAGAAAGGAAAAAAAATATTGGCGGAGGGTGCTCAAGGATCATTGTTGGACATCGATTTTGGAACTTATCCTTACGTAACTTCCTCTAACACTACAGCAGCCGGGGCATGTACAGGCCTTGGTGTGGCACCTAATCAAATTGGTGGTGTAAAGGGAATTTTTAAGGCCTATGCCACGCGCGTGGGGAGCGGTCCGTTTCCTACCGAACTTTTTGACAAAGATGGTGAGACCATGGGACGTGTGGGCAATGAATTTGGAGCCACTACAGGGCGACCAAGAAGATGTGGCTGGTTAGATTTGGTAGCGCTAAAATACGCGGTGCGCATAAACGGCGTTACGGAATTGATGATGATGAAAGGCGATGTGCTCAGCGGTTTCAAAAAATTAAAGGTCTGTACCGCTTACAATTATAAAGGAGAGAAAATTACCCATTTACCATACAATATTGAAGCAGAAAACGTGACTCCTATTTATACCGAAATGAAAGGTTGGGAGGCTGATTTGACCAAAATGACAAAAAAAGAACAACTTCCGGACAACTTGATGGCCTATATCGATTTCCTCGAAAAGGAGTTGGAAGTGCCCATTAAAATAGTGTCCGTAGGGCCAGATAGGACCCAAACGATACATAGATAATTAGACCGCATCGGTCTTATAGAAAATGGTGTTAAACGAAAAAAAGTTTAGCACCATTATTTTTTTACTTAAGTTAGTTTCATTAATTCTTTGAAAATGAAACACTTTATAATTCTCTTGGGCCTGTTGGTCATCATATCTAGCTGTAAGGCAGATAAAAAAGAAGAAAAATCAAAAACAACCGAAACTTCCGAAGTACAAGATGAATGGATTGTACTTTTTGATGGTAAAAGTACTGATGGTTGGCGCGCTTATAACGGAAAAACATTACCTCCAGGTTGGGTTGCCAAAAACGGGGAACTCACCTTTGACACAGAACTTGGGCTGGAACAAGATTATAAAGGCGGCAAAGACATTATCTACGGCGCAGAAGAGTTTGACAACTTTGAACTTCATGTGGAGTGGAAAATTCCCGAGGGCGGTAATAGTGGAATCTTTTATCATCTAAAGGAAGGACACGACAGTCCTCCAGAAGTTTCCCCGGAGTATCAGCTCATAGATGACGA
>CAJQMW010000137.1 GCA_905479535.1 uncultured Maribacter sp.
ATTCATGAGCACGATAATACGACCATATATAAGCAATTTAAGGACCTGGAGGGGGAAATATATACCGCTGAGGTACATCACATCCGTCATAAGGCCATAATCTTGTTAGATGATGAGGGGAATGAAATCATTCTTCCAAAAGATCGTCAGATCCCGTCAGATTTCTTCCGTAAAGGAGATAACGTAAGGGGTATTATTGAAAGTGTTGAGCTCAAGGGCGCAAAACCAACGATTATCATGTCCAGAAGCTCCCCCTTATTTTTAGAGCAGCTGTTTTTTCAGGAAATCCCTGAGGTTTTTGATGGTTTGATTACAATCAAGAAAGCAGTGCGTATTCCTGGGGAAAAGGCGAAGGTTGCCGTTGACTCTTATGATGATCGTATTGATCCGGTGGGTGCTTGTGTGGGTATGAAAGGGTCTCGTATCCATGGCATAGTTCGTGAGCTTGGGAACGAGAATATTGATGTCATTAACTGGACGTCCAATCCCCAGCTATTGGTAACAAGGGCATTGAGTCCGGCCAGGGTTTCTTCGGTTAAGTTGAACGATGAGAAAATGACGGCGCAGGTGTACCTAAAACCAGAGGAAGTTTCAAAAGCCATTGGTAGGGGCGGGCACAATATTAGACTTGCAGGCCAGTTGACCGGTTATGAGATCGATGTATTCAGGGAAGGCGTTGAGGAAGATGTAGAATTGACCGAGTTCTCGGATGAGATAGAAGCTTGGATCATAGATGAGTTCAAGAAAATAGGCATGGATACCGCAAGAAGCGTACTGGAGCAAGATGTAGACGATTTGGTAAAGCGTACGGATTTGGAGGAAGAGACAATATTGGAAGTTGTGCGTATCCTAAAAGAAGAATTAGAAGATTAGCTATATATTAGCACTAAAATATAAGAACGGGAATCAGTATTTATGGCAGATAATGCAAAAATAAGACTTAATAAAGTTCTTCGCGAGCTTAATATTTCCTTGGATAGGGCGGTAGACTACCTGAACAGTAAGGGACATGATGTGGATGCTAGACCAACCACAAAAATTTCCGATGAAGTATATCAGGTGTTATTGGACGAATTCCAGACCGATAAGAGCAAAAAAGTTGCTTCTAAAGAGGTCGGGGAGGAAAAGCGGAAGGAGAAGGAGGCCATAAGAATTCAATTAGAGCAGGAGCAGGAAGAACGTCGTTTGGTGCGTGAAAAAAGGAATGCGGACGCAGAGGAGAAAAGACTGGTAGGCAAAGTAGATTTGGCCGGTCCAAAGACTGTGGGTAAAATAGATTTAAGCCCTAAGAAAAAAGCCGCCGCTACTAAGCCTGTTAAGGAAGTGGAAGAGGTCAAAGAGCCAGTAGCCGAACCTAAGGTCGAAAAACCGGTTGTTGAAGAGGTTAAAAAGGAGGTGGCGACCGAAACCAAGGACGATGCCGAAGCTAAAACTGAGGGTGCTGATGAAAAAGAAACCTTAGAGACCAAGTATAAAAAATTATCGGGACCAAAGATAACCGGGGATAAAATAGACCTTTCCAAATTTCAGAAACCTAAAAAGAAGAAAGACGACTCTAAATCCAGTGATGGTTCTGATCGTAAAAAGCGAAGAAGAAGAATCGTTAGCAAGAACACTTCTGGTCCAGGGCAAGCCGCTAGAGGAGCTGGTGGAGATAGAAAAGGAGGAGGCAGGCGTTTCGCAACTGTGAATAAGGTGGAGCCTACCGAGGAGGATGTGCAAAAACAAGTACGTGAGACCTTGGAGAAACTTCAAGGGAAATCCAAAAAGGGTAAAGGGGCCAAATACAGAAGAAGTAAAAGGGACCAGCACCGTGAACAGACGGAAAAGGATCTTGAGCAACAAGAACTGGAAAGCAAAGTGCTTAAGGTAACGGAATTCGTTACCGCCAGTGAGGTGGCTACGATGATGGATGTTTCCACCACGGAGATTATATCGGCCTGTATGTCCTTGGGCATGATGGTTACCATGAACCAACGTTTGGATGCTGAAACACTTTCCATAGTGGCCGAAGAATTTGGTTACGAGGTGGACTTCGTAACGGCCGATATAGAGGAAAGTATTGTTGAGGAGGAAGATGCACCGGAGGATTTAGAGCCAAGGGCTCCGATAGTCACCGTAATGGGTCACGTGGATCACGGTAAAACCTCGTTATTGGACTACATCCGAGAGGAAAATGTTATTGCCGGTGAGAGCGGTGGTATTACCCAACACATCGGTGCTTATGGGGTTATGTTAGAAAACGGATCGCGTATTTCATTTTTGGATACACCGGGTCATGAGGCGTTTACTGCTATGAGGGCAAGGGGGGCACAAGTGACGGACATAGCTATCATCGTTGTGGCGGCGGATGACGACATTATGCCACAAACCAAGGAGGCAATTAGCCATGCCCAAGCGGCGGGCGTACCTTTGGTTTTTGCAATCAATAAAATTGATAAGCCAACGGCGAATCCTGAAAAGATTAAGGAAGGCCTTGCGCAAATGAACCTATTAGTAGAAGATTGGGGCGGAAAAATCCAATCGCATGATATTTCGGCTAAAACAGGCGCAGGTGTAAAGGAACTTTTGGAGAAGGTATTGTTGGAAGCCGAGTTGTTGGAATTGAAGGCAAATCCAGATAAGCTTGCCAGCGGTACAGTGGTAGAGGCCTTTTTGGATAAGGGAAAAGGTTATGTTTCCAC
Organism: uncultured Maribacter sp.; assembly: GCA_905479535.1. Classification (GTDB taxonomy): domain Bacteria; phylum Bacteroidota; class Bacteroidia; order Flavobacteriales; family Flavobacteriaceae; genus Maribacter. The sequence goes on from CAJQMW010000137.1 coordinate 2,685, forward strand.
CATTCTGGTTCAAGCAGGAACACTTAAAATTGGTGATTACGTGCTTGCAGGTACGACTAGTGGAAAGATAAAGGCGATGCAGGACGAACGAGGAAACAATGTAGAGGAAGTGGGCCCTTCTAGGCCTATTTCTATTCTTGGTCTGGACAGCGCGCCACAGGCAGGGGATAAGTTTTATGTGTTGGAAGATGAGCGCGAAGCGAAACAAATCGCATCCCGAAGATCTCAGTTGCAACGTGAGCAATCCGTTAGGACGCAACGTCATATAACACTCGATGAAATTGGAAGAAGGATTGCCCTGGGCGAGTTCAAGGAATTGAATATCATTCTTAAGGGTGATGTGGACGGTTCCGTTGAAGCACTTACGGACTCGTTCCAAAAATTGTCTACAGATGAAATTCAGGTGAATATCATTTACAAGGCGGTTGGTCCTATTACAGAGTCCGATGTGCTATTGGCTTCTGCTTCGGATGCCGTCATCATTGGATTCAACGTTAGGCCAATGGGGAACGCCAAGGCTATAGCCGAGAAGGAAGAAATAGATATCCGTATGTATTCCATCATTTATGACGCGATAAACGATTTGAAGGATGCCATGGAGGGAATGTTGTCTCCAGAGATGAAAGAGGAAATTACAGGTACTGCGGAGATAAGGGAGACTTTCAAAATCTCAAAAATCGGAACTATTGCGGGTTGTATGGTAACCAGTGGAAAGATTTTCAGGAACTCGGATATTCGTTTGATACGGGACGGCGTTGTAGTCTATACCGGTACGCTGGCTTCACTAAAAAGATTTAAGGACGATGTGAAGGAAGTATCAAAAGGATATGATTGCGGTCTTCAGATAAAGAACTACAATGATATCAATGAAGGGGATATCGTTGAAGCGTTCCAAGAAGTTGCCGTAAAGAAAAAATTAAAATCTAAATAACTCAGCCGTCAGTTCGAGCGTAGTCGAGAACTCTAGGGTGCTGATTTCAGAATTGATATATCAAAGCGTAAAAAGAAAATCGACCTATTTGGTCGATTTTTTTGGTTTTAATAGCATTGCGTCCGGATATTTTGCCCTGACTTCGTTAAACTTTCGTTCCGCCTCCAATTTCGTTTTAAAGCGGCCCACTCTTACTCTGTAAGTTGGTGAATCAAAATCGATTCGTGAGGGCAATTCCGGAAAGTCTATTTCGACATTGGATTTTATGGTTCGGGCTTTATCGGAATTCCCGAACCCTACCTGAATTCTATAATATTCGGAACTACTCAGTGCAGATTTGTATATGCCCAACAATTTATCTATTTTCTCATCTTGTTCAATGTGGATATCTGCATTCTGAGAATAACCAATAGCACAAAAACAGATAAGGATCACGGTATAAATCAGGGTTTTCATAGGTCTTTTTATATTGAAATGAAATAGAGACACAAAAGTAAATTTTTAAAGATCAAACAAAAGAATCCAACCTTATTTAGAACATTTATAAATTATAAATTATAAATAGATTAACATTTTTCAAAATAAAGTCTATGTCGTATTTTTGCCTTCGATTTATGCATATAGTCGTTCTTTTCCATAGCAGTGAGGACAATGATTATGCCAAGATTCCGATTGAAATATTCGATATATGAAAAAGGTTCCATACCGAAATCAGTTTTCTAAAGTTGTAGGGCTCAGCCTGTTAGTTTTCCTGTTTTTTTCAATTTCCGCCAGTGCTCAAGAGGTTGTCGCCGAAGAAACGGCAGCTCCGGCTGAATCTGCAAGTGGTGACGCTGTGGCCGGTAAGTCGTTATTTAACCAAAATTGTGCCGCATGTCATGCATTGAACCGTAAAATGACGGGGCCGGCACTGGCCAATGTGGAAAGTCGTTTGGCCGAAGAAGAGGGGTTGGGCAAAGAGTGGTTGTACCGCTGGATCAAGAACAGTTCTGGAATGATTAAATCCGGAGATGCGTATGCCAACAAGATCTATGCGGAGTATAACCAAGCGGCCATGACCGCATTTCCTACGCTTTCCAATGAAGATATAGATAATATTTTGGCGTATACCGCCGCGCCTCCTACCTCCTCTGCAACGTCGCCACCAGCTGGCGACGTTGCAACCGTTGGTTCCGGAGCTGTCAACACAGGCGGAATTTCCAATGAAATCATACTAGGGGCGCTCGTTTTGGTCTTTGGTCTTTTAGTGGTGATGTTGTTCTTGGTGAACAGTACGCTTAAGCGAATTGCCGCGGCGAACGGTATTGTTGTCGAGAAAGAAAGGGTGGAAAAAAGAACGCCGATCTGGAAAGCTTTTGCCCAAAATCAGTTTTTGGTACTGGTTACCGCAATTTTGTTTTTACTGGGGAGTGCTTATTTTGCCTATGCTTGGATGATGCAAGTGGGGGTCGATCAGGGTTATGCGCCTATTCAGCCTATTCACTATTCGCATAAAATTCATGCGGGCGTAAATAAAATCGAATGTAAGTATTGTCATTCCTCGGCACGTGTTTCCAAACATTCCGGGATTCCTTCCCTTAATGTTTGTATGAACTGCCATAAATCGATCTATGAGTATAGCGGAACTTCAGAAGGGCCTTCACAAGAGGACTTGGCCAATGGGTATACGAATGAATTCTATACCAAAGAAATCAAGAAATTATACAAGGCCGTTGGTTGGGACGAAGAGAATCAAAAGTATACGGGCGAAAGTCAACCTGTGGAATGGGTTCGTATCCATAACCTGCCTGACTTTGCGTATTTCAACCACTCTCAACATGTTTCCGTCGCAGGAATTGAGTGTCAGACTTGTCACGGGCCAGTGGAGGAGATGGAAATAATGTATCAATATTCCTCATTGACCATGGGGTGGTGCATTAATTGCCACCGAGAAACCAATGTTAAGGTAGAAGGCAATGCCTATTACGAAAAGATCCACGCTGAGCTTTCCAAGAAGTATGGTGTAGAAAATTTAACGGCTGCCCAGATGGGTGGTCTGGAATGTGGAAAGTGTCACTATTAATTAATAAAGAAGCTAATTACAGATAATACGTATGGCATCAAACAAAAAATATTGGAAGAACGAAGCGGAGTTAAACCCTGGCGATTCCATTGTTGAGGCGCTAAAACAAAATGAATTCGTAGAGCCGATTCCGGTCGACGATTTCTTGGGGGATAAGGAAACTTTATCATCCACAAGTACGAATCGAAGGGATTTTCTAAAGTATGTTGGCTTTAGCACTGCTGCTGCTTCTTTGGCGGCATGTGAGGGTCCGGTCATTAAATCGATTCCTTATGTGGTTCAGCCAGAAAATATTGTACCCGGTGTAGCTAACTTTTACGCGACTTCCATTGCCAACGGTTTTGACTTTGCCAGTATTTTGATAAAGACCCGTGAAGGAAGGCCTATTAAGATAGAGAACAACACCATGGCGAAAGTTGGAGGTGGCGCGAATGCAAGAGTTCAGGCTTCGGTGCTTTCGTTATATGATAGCACAAGATTACAGGGGCCTTTCGCCAACGGCGAGCCTGTAGAATGGACGACACTAAGCGCTGCGGTGAAAGCAAAAATGGGAAGCCTCAAAGGCTCTTCAAAGAAAATAGCATTATTAACGCAAACCTACGCTAGCCCGTCTACCAACCGATTGATGGGCGATTTGAAGGCGGCGAATGAAAATGTTGTTCATGTCACGTACGACTCAATTTCTGAGGACGCTGCATTAACAGCTTTTGAAAATAAATATGGCGAGCGAGCTTTTGCGGATTATGATTTTGAAAAAGCTGGTTTAATAGTTTCTTTTGATGCCGACTTCTTGGCAGATTGGCAAGGTGGAGGCTATGATGTGGGTTATTCCAAAGGCCGTGTGCCAAAGAACGGTAAGATGTCTAGACACGTTCATCTTGAAGCGAATATGTCGCTTACAGGTGCTAATTCTGATAAGCGTATAGCTTTAAGGCCATCCGCCCAAAAAATTATACTTGCAAAGCTTTATGGGAAATTGAACGGTACCTCAGTGGGTGGCAACACCTCCGAATATGATACCGTTGTGGACCAAATTGCTATGGAAATTAGGAAGGAAGGTTCTGATGCAGTCGTAGTGACCGGTTTGGACGATTTGAACGCTCAGATGGTGGTCTTGGCCATCAATGAAATGTTGGGAAGTAGGGCTTTTGATACCGCTGCGCCAAGATATACAAGACAGGGGAATGTAAAGGCGGTTAATTCCTTGATTGCCGATATGAAGGCAGGAAGAGTAGGAGCCTTGATTATGGATGGTGTAAACCCTATGTACTCACTTCCCAATACCGCTGATTTTAAGGAAGGTCTGGAAAAGGTAGACTTAACGGTTGCCTTTTCAACCAATTGGAACGAAACAACGGAGGCCGTTCAATATGTAGGCGCCTCTAACCACTACTTGGAATCTTGGGGCGATTTAGAAATTAAAAAAGGACATTATAGTTTAATGCAGCCCACTATAAAGGAATTGTTCGACACCAAACAGTTCCAAAATGCAGTTTTGAGCTGGATGGGCAGTGATAAATCGTATTACGAATACATTAAGGAAACTTGGACGGCTAACATTTTAAATGGTGCTGATTGAATCAGACCTTACAAGATGGTGTATTCAGTGCGAACATGATGATGGTGGATACGGAAGGGGTCGCTGAAAATTTGGCGGTTCCCAAGGAGAATGAAGCTGCAGAAATGACACAGTCTTTGCCCATTGCCTCTGCTATACGGAGCTTGGCCAATTCCACTAGTGATGGTATGGAGCTTACGCTATATTCCAAAGTGGGAATGGGCGATGGGCAACAGGCCAATAACCCTTGGCTGCAAGAATTCCCGGACCCTATCACCAGGGTATCCTGGGACAATTACGTTACCATCTCTAAAGCCGATGCAGAAACATTAGGTGTAGAGAACGTAACTGTGGCCAATGGGGGAATGGACGGTAACTATGTTAAACTTACCGTAAACGGTGTTAGTTTAGAAAATGTACCTGTAATAGTTCAGCCGGGTCAGGCAAAAGGTTCTGTGGGACTGTCTTTCGGTTATGGAAAGAAAGTAGGAATGAAAGAAGAGATGCAAACAGGTGTTAACGCCTTTGCATTGTACGATGGGTTTGGTGCCAACCAATCTGTAAGTATCGAAAAAGCGGCAGGAAACCATGAGTTTGCCTGTGTTCAATTACATAAGACCTTAATGGGCAGAGGTGATATCATCAAAGAGACTTCTTTGGAGGTATTCAACACCAAAGATCATGCGGAATGGAACCATGTTCCCCAAGTGTCCTTAAACCATCAAGAGGTTCCAGCAACTTCAGTGGATTTATGGGCTAGTTTTGATCGCTCTATTGGACAACATTTTAATATGTCCATCGATTTAAATGCATGTACAGGATGTGGGGCTTGTATCATTGCCTGCCATGCAGAAAATAATGTACCTGTTGTTGGTAAGGCCGAAGTAAGGAAATCCAGGGATATGCACTGGCTGCGTATCGATAGGTACTATTCTTCCGAAGAGACCTTTGAGCAAGACGACACTAAAAAAGAGGAGTTTGATGGCTTAAAGGGCGATAAGGGTTCCCTTAGCGGTTTTAGTGAGTTGGAAGACCCTTCCGAGAATCCACAAGTTGCCTTCCAGCCGGTAATGTGCCAGCACTGTAACCATGCGCCATGTGAAACGGTTTGCCCTGTAGGGGCTCCAGTACATGGAAGACAGGGTCAAAGTCAAATGATATACAACAGATGCGTGGGAACAAGATATTGCGCCAATAACTGTCCTTATAAAGTACGTCGGTTCAACTGGTTCTTGTACAATAACAATGACGAATTCGATTTACATATGAACAACGATTTGGGTAAAATGGTGTTGAACCCAGATGTAAACGTTCGTTCCAGAGGGGTAATCGAAAAATGTTCATTATGCATGCAAAAAACACAAAAAACTATTTTAGATGCCAAAAG
>CAJQMW010000138.1 GCA_905479535.1 uncultured Maribacter sp.
GGAATTTAGCTCTAAACAAACCTCTTTAGCCCCCTCAATACTTAAAATACTCTTGGGACTATCGTTGAGCACAAAACTGTATGGATTATCATTGACCAACAGAATATTATTCTTTTTGGCAAATGCCACTAACTTTTGAAACTTCTCCTTATCGGCTACAGCGCCCGTTGGCATATGCGGATAACTGATCCACATTAATTTTACCCCACTCAAATCTTGTGATTCCAAAATATCAATATCCGGAAACCATCCATTGGCCTCTGTCAAATCATAATAATTGGGTATACCTCCAACAAGTTTGGTCACAGAGGTGTAGGTAGGATATCCTGGATTTGGAATTAAAACCTCATCTCCTTCGTTCAAGAAGGCAAGACTAATATGCATGATGCCTTCTTTAGAGCCCATCAAAGGCAAAATTTCCTTTTCAGAATCCGCATAAACGGCAAATTTATTTTTATAGAACGATGCAATTGCAGCCCTCAATTCTGGCAATCCCTGATAGCTTTGATATTGATGCGCGCCATTTTCCAAGACAGCTTGCTGTATGCTTTCCAGCACAATTTTGGAGGGAGCCAAGTCTGGGCTTCCAATTCCCATATTTATGATAGGCCTACCCTTCGCCATAAGCCCTCGTACTTCTCTCAACTTTTTGGAAAAGTAGTATTCCTGTACCGTCTTTAAACGTTCCGCAGTTTCTATCATAACATGGCGTTTTTATATTCTCCCAAAACTTTAAAATCTTCCAGCATGATATTCAAAAGCGATTTGGCCTTGCTAAATTCTTCATACACATTAAAAGTGACATCAACGAAAAAGGCATATTTCCAGGGTGTTTCAATAACGGGCAAGGATTGAATCTTTGTCAAATTAAGGTTACAATCACTCATAACATTAAGCACAGTAGCCAAACTACCCCGTTTATGGTCTGTAATGAAACGTACAGAAGCCTTATTGATTTCCTTCTTTGGCAACTCCTTGTTTTTTGTTTTTACAATAATAAAACGGGTAGCATTATTCTTGATGGTTTGTATGTTCTCCGCTACGATGTCCAAGCCATACAACTCAGAAGCAACCTTAGGTGCGATTGCGGCAACATCTTTTAGCATTTGTTCCGTAATACGCTTCGCTGTTTCTGCAGTGTCGACATCTTCTACCAATCTAATTTCAGGGTAGGCTTTGAAAAATTCCTTACACTGTAACAGTGCCATAGGATGTGAACTTACTTCCTTGATGTCCTTAAATTGTTGACCTTTTAAGACCATCAAATTGTGATGAATGTTTAAATAGTGCTCCCCTATTATATGGAGGCCATTGTGATAAATCAGATTATAATTCGGGATAATAGAACCTGCTATCGAGTTTTCTATGGCCATGACCGCTTGGTCCGCTTCTTTGTTCAGAAGGCTGTCTACCACTTTGTCAAAAGATAGACACTCTACCAAATCTATAGTATCTTCAAAGTAGTCCTTGGCCACTTGATGGTGATTAGACCCTTTTATTCCCTGTATGGCTATTTTCAACAACACCGTTGTTTTAGTTTTTGTTCAAAAAAAAAGCCCCGTTTTTCACGGGACTTCATTTGATTATATTTTTACATATACTACAACAGTCCCATACCTCTCTTAAAAAAGAAGTAAAAATAAAAACCGTTCCAGAAATATTGCTTTGTCATTATTTTAATAAACTTGGGCTAATGTACTAATTATATTTAAAAACTAGGATTTAGGGGATTTTTTTTCGGAATTATTTCTAATTTAGAAGATTCCCAGTGATAATTCTTCAAAAAAGGGAGACTTTTCTGTGAATAATTTAAAACCTAAGTGCTAAGCCCAACCCATCCTTACTACCTATTGGAAATAATCGGAAAGTGGTATTATTATCAAATTCTCTATTATATTCAATGAGGGCTTTCTTTTTGGAGTTAATTGATTTAAAGAAGTAAACAGATCCAATTGCGAAAGAACTTACCATACCTATAGCCGGGGTTATCATTGCTTTAGCATCTCCATTAACCGCAAAAAACCAAACTGCAAATCCCCCTTCTAAACCAGCAAAAGTCCACCATAAATTTTCTTGCTTCTTTCCCTTGGTCCATTTATCAAATGCTGCAGTATTTGTTGAAAGTATGTTTTCAAATTTTTCTTTCGATATCTCATCATCATTTTGATAATACTTAAGTTTCCAAAATCCTGATTTAACTGCAATCTCCTGAGCTTCGGATGTTGAAAAGATAAATAGGGCTATGGCAAAGAAGTAAATTGATTTCATGATTTCGTTGTTAATATTAATTACATTAAAATCATAACGGTCAACTTAATGGAATATTAGTTTGGTATAATTGAAAATTATAACTTCTCCGTAAGAATCGATATCATCGTTTTTACACCTTCCCTATAGTTGCCAATCCTTAGATTTTCATTAGGACTATGCTGATTATTATCCCTATTTACCGTTGGTACCGTAACCGCTGGGATGCCCAAAGTGGTTACAAAAGGCGAAATTGGGATGGACCCTCCGCTCATTCGAATGCGAATGGGCTCTTCGTCAAACGCATTTCTTAACGCACTTGTCAACCATTTGCCCACTTTAGAATCAAAGTTTGTTCGAAAGGACTGATACGAAATCTCAGAGGTAAAGGTGGCTATTTTGTCATGCTTCAGTCTTTCCTCACGCGTTGGCTCCTTATCCGTAATGTAATAACCTTGAGAAGCAACATGATTTCTAACTAGCTCTATTAGACGCTGGGGGTCAGATTCCAAAACCAATCGCACATCTATCTCCGCTCTAGCCCAACCAGGAATAATAGTCCTGACTTTTTCATCAATCCATCCGGACTGCATTCCTCGAATGTTCAAAGATGGATATTGAATGGCCTCCTGATAATAGTTTCCCACGTTATCGGCAGAAACAATTTGCAGTCTCTCCTTAATTTCCACTTCGTTATCAGGAACATTCTTCAAGATTCGCTCCGTCTCGGAATCGATAGTTATCCCGTCATAGAATCCAGGAATGGTTACTCCCCCTTCATCATCTTTCATAGAAGCTAAAAGTTTGGACAAACGCAGCGCAGGATTTGGTGCATAGTTTCCAAAATGACCGCTATGTTGCGGAACTACTGGT
>CAJQMW010000139.1 GCA_905479535.1 uncultured Maribacter sp.
ACATCCAAGAGTTTTTTCCCGTTTACAAGTTGTACCTTGTAATCGGCTGTGACTTCAGAGGAAGTCTGTGAAATATTTAGTTTATTGGCGTAGTATATATAAGGAGTAGCGAACCATGTAGGTAGTTTTTTTTTACTTTTCGCCTTTGCTTCAATTTGCTCTACCAGTTCTTTAATATTGATATTGGAAAAAGGACTTTTTGTAAATAGTAAATTTAGTACATCTGCATTGAGATGTTTAGAAATATAGCGCTGCACTTCATCGGTTAATATATTTTCGTTCACCGCTATACTATAAATTTTGGGTCAACGATTTCACTATCTTGTTATCGTTCAGGAATTCTTTGAGAATTACTTTGATTGCCGTATACCCTGGCACAGCAACGATCATGCCTACAACCCCAAAAAGAAGTCCGGCGATAATAATGATCAGAAAGATTTCTAAAGGATGCGACTTTACGCTACTGGAAAAAATAAAGGGTTGGGAAAAAAAGTTGTCCACCAGTTGTCCAATGAGGAGTCCTATAGCAACATAACCCGCTTTTGGTAGAATTACTTCGCTAAAGTCCGACCCTAAATTGCTTGTCATCGTAAGGGTCAACATCAGCACACCGCCGATGATTGGACCTATGTAAGGAATAAGGTTGAAGAGTGCGCAGAGAAAAGCAATGACAATGGCATTTTCAATACCCACTATTAAGAGCACAATGGTATAGATGACAAAGAGAATGAAAATTTGAAGCAGTAGGCCAACAAAATATCTGGAAAGCAACCCATTAATTTTATCTATGGAATTGATCGTTCCCTGCTCTTTTGTGCTAGGTACAAACGTGAGTAATCCTTTCTGGAAAAGTTTACTATCCTTAAGAAAAAAGAAAGCAATGAAAAGAATGGAGAATAGACCAATACTGAAGGAGCTAAGTACATCTAAAAAAGAATTCAACAGATTTGGAATGAATCCAATATCCAACCCTTCTATAATATTCTTCTCAATTTCGGCTTCTTCCATCACTTCCTCTACGACGTTAGAGGAAAGGCCCAGATAATCGGTTATTTGCGTGTAGAGGGTATCCAGACTGTTTTGAAGCTCATCAATATTTAAAAGGGAAAGGTTCTTACTTTGCTCGGACAATAAGGGCACAAAGAGTGCAAATACACCCACCAAAACACCTACCATTAAAAACATGGTAACAATAACTGCCAAGACATTCGGGAATTTAATTTTCCTTCTCAAAAACAAGACCAACGGTCTTCCAATTAAAGCGATAACCGCGGCAATGGCCAAATAGGCGAGCACGGACCTGATGAGGTATAAGAAATATAGTACCAATAGGATGCCTACGATAATCGCGATGGCCCTCAAAATTCCATTGGACAGTGATTTTGGGGTCATATTCAGGTTTTAAATACGTATGAGATAATGTTAGCGCCCATCTGTAAGGCTTTTTCCCTTACTTCTTGAGGATCGTTGTGGACCTCGGGATCTTCCCACCCATCCCCCAAGTCGGACTCCAACGTCAGTAAGAGCACCAATCTATTTTCGACAAAGACTCCCATGGCCTGTGGTCTTTTTCCATCATGCTCGTGAACTTTTGGCAACCCGTTCAAAAAGCTGTATTCCTGATTGAATATTGGATGGTCCGCTCCAATTTCTTCTAGCCCATTATCTGGAAAAAGTCGGTTTAATTCCCGGGTGATGTAGGGTTTCATACCGTAATTGTCATCAATGTGCAAAAACCCGCCTGAAATCAGGTAACTCCGTAGATTTTCCAGTTCATCTTCCGAGAACACAACATTCCCATGTCCTGTCATATGTAAAAAGGGGTACTGAAAAATGGAGTTGCTGCCAACTTCTACGGTTTGCGGTTTGCTCTTTAATCGCGTTCCTATATTCGTGTTGCAAAAACTAATGAGATTTGGCAAAGCAGTAGGGTTAGCATACCAATCCCCTCCACCTTGGTATTTCAAAATTGCGATTTCTTGGGCATTAAGGGAAAAACTTGTAAAATAAACCCAAAAAAGTATGGCCAATGTAAGTCGTTTCATGTATACCCGAATAATGTAATATCAAATTTACATAATATCACAATGAAACGACTTATCATCCCTTCATTGTTTGCCATGATTTTAATTTTTATGGCCTTCAAAGGGTTTAATGGATCCAAACCTGAATTACCAAGTAATCTTGAAAAACCTTCTAGCGAAACAGAAAACGGCATAGTTGTATTGGAATTGTTCACTTCTCAAGGATGTTCCAGCTGTCCTGCTGCGGACACTTAATTGGAAATGGCAAAGAATACATACCCGGAAAATGTCCTTGCGCTCTCCTACCATGTAGATTACTGGAACTATATTGGTTGGGAAGATTCTTTTAGCAAGAAGGCCTTTACGGTAAAACAACAAGAATATAACCGGAAATTTAAAGGTAGAAGCAACTGTTCGCCTCAGCTTGTGGCCAATGGCATGGAACATTTTGTAGGGTCCTACAGTGCTAAGGTTAAAACCAAGATTCAGCAATATCTTAATCAAAAGCCTGAAAACAGTGTTTACGCAGTTCGTAAAAAGGAGGGCAGTAAGGTTGATTTTAGTTATGATATTGAGGGGGACTTAAGAGATAAAAAAATCCGAGCCGTATTGGTTCTAGATGAGAGTTATACACAAATTGATCGCGGAGAGAATAGGAACAGAACCCTAAAAAATTCTAATATAGTAGTAGGGGAAAAATACCTGGAAATCGCTACCGCCACGGGTACCGGTTTTATGGAAATACCTAAAATCGTTTCCGGGGAGGAAA
>CAJQMW010000140.1 GCA_905479535.1 uncultured Maribacter sp.
TATTATACGTCCGATATCGAAGACATGTTAATTAACCAAAGTGTTTCTGAAGTTTTCGGTACACCATCCGTAGTACTTAACCGTGGTAATATAACAAGTTCTGGTTTGGAGTTGGAACTAAATGCAAGTATTGTACAGGCACAAGATTTTTCTTGGAGTATTGGCGCCAACTTATCTACCGTTAATCAAGAAATCACCAGTCTTGGTGATTTGGACGAACTTCCTCGGGTAGTTTACGGTGGGCCTAGTGGTAGAGGTCCTGAGTTTAGAAATTATGTAGGTGGAGAACTTGGTGAAATGTGGGGGTATGCGGTTACCGGAGAGGTTGAAACCATATATATAGCAGATCCGTCGAGAAATATAGGGTTCGGTAGCTCGGAATGGTACGTGGTAGACCAAAACGGTGATGGTGAAATTACATACGAAGGAGATTATGTCAAGTTAGGATCCGCTACTCCGGATTATTATTGGGGCGCGTCAACGAATTTGAACTATAAGTCTTTTGATTTGTCCTTGCAGTTTCAAGGATCCCAAGGAGCGGAGGTTTACAACATCGATCCTATTTACTGGAAATCACAATTTGGTGGACGGGTACGCGACAGTTTTGATGCCAATGATGATGGTATTGCCGATGCTAGTGGCCGGTTCTATGAAGAGACCAGGAATGCAGCTGGTTCAGGAATACAGGATGCTTCTTATTTAGCCTTGAGGAACCTAACCTTAGGGTATACCCTTGATTCGGATGTGATAAACAAAGTAGGTCTAAGTTCTGTGAGGGTATATGCCGCAGGTACCAATTTGCTGTACCTTTTCGGGGATAACTATACCTCCTTTAATCCTGAAGGTGTAGAGACTGAAAATACAGGGTATCTGGGACCAACAACCTACGGGTACCAAGAAGGTGCGAGCCCGATCGTAAGAAGTTTTACACTAGGTTTGAATGTTAATTTTTAAAATAAAAAAAATGAAATATATAGCTATAGTATTAGGGTCTTTGCTGTTGTTTACGTCATGTGATAATGATTTGGATCAATTCCCGCCTAAGCAAATTGAAGCAAGTAACTTGGCGGATTTTACGGGCGTCTTGAATGCCGCCTATCATTATCAAACGGGTACACCAACGCCATTGGCGGTAATGGGCGATTTTAGGGCTGACAATATGTTGATGGATGAAGAGCCATATCCCGCATTTGACAGGTTCAATTCGGATTTGGCCGGCGGAGATTTGGTAGAGCAATTTTTTCGTCCGTTCTACAGCAATTTGTACAAGTCTATCTTAAGTGCAAATAACATAATTAATAATTCAACAGATCCGGACGAAATAGCCGAAGCACAATTTTTAAGGGGGCTGTCTTATTTCAAGCTCGTAAAGGTTTTTGGCGATGTGACCGTTAATCTATCGGAGTCACCAGATGTGTCGGATACGTCTGTTCTTGTGAGACAGCCAGCTTCGGAGGTATACAACAGTGTGATCATTCCAGACTTGCAAGCTGCAATATCGGGCTTGGATAATTCCGGATTAGCCAGTGGACGCGCGTCTCAAATCGCAGCCCGTGGATTTCTTGGAAAAGTATATATGTACAGAGGTGATTACGGGGCCGCGGCAACACAACTTGCCGCTGTCATAAGCGGCGCCACTGCTGCAGGGATTAGTCTAGAAGGCGACTTTGCCAACGTTGTAGCCGATGGTAACTCAGAAATCATATTCGCAACTTTGCGCTCAACTTCAGTTCCAGACGAGTATGACCCTGCTACTGAGTTTCCAGGATGGTTCACCGGAGGTGACACCAAGTCCCTTACACCGCTAGATCCAGATTTGGTTGCCGCATTTGATGCCGTAGCTGGAGACGTTGTTGATGCTGGCATAGGCGATATTAGAAGAGCTTTAACAATCGACGAGGCACTTAGTATTGGGGTAAAATATCCCGGCGGTCTAGAACAAGACTGGATAGAACTAAGATTGACCGACGTTATTTTATTGTATGCGGAGGCATTGAACGAAACGGGTTCATCTGCTGAAGATGTACTTGATCTTCTAGACCCAATTAGGACTAGGGCGGGCCTGACCCCATTGGACGATGCTATCATTAATACACCTGCTCTAGTTGCACAGGCGATACAAGACGAAAGAAGATTGGAGTTGGCCTTTGAGGGGCATAGATGGTTCGATTTGGTGAGAACGGGTACGGTAGATGCTGAAATAGGAGAAACGGTTAGTAGTGATTACAACGTGTTCCCAATTCCAAACTCGGAAATTTTGGCTAGCGATGGGGTGATTTCCCAGAATCCTGGATACTAAAAAATTGAGTTAATAAAAATAGTTGTTTGAGTTAGTTGTACGGATGGCAGCACTGGTCTTTTATCCAGGCCAGTTTGCCACTGTATTTGTTCAACTGCAGGGCGCAGGGTAAACTAAAAAACTCTTATCAATAGTTTTCATGCTAATAGTTATTTGTCTAATTTTAACAAACCAATCTGGTTAACCAATTTTAGTAAATACTTTATCATTTTATGAAAATAGAAACACTCACAAGAAACGAAAATCAAGAGATTCAAAACGGGATTATATCCAAAATTCGGGATTTAATGATTTATAAAAATCTTGAACCTGGTGACAAACTGCCTTCGGAACGAATGCTTTCCGAAAAATTTGAAGTGAGCAGGAGTAATTTAAGGGAGGCCATACAAAAGCTGGAGTTTTACGGCTTGCTGGTTTCTAGGCCTCAAAGCGGCACTTTTGTTGCCGATATTGGTCAGGTAGCTATGAATGGGATGATTGAGGATATTCTGAGATTGGAGGAACCTGATTTCAAATCCTTGGTGGAGACAAGAATTTTACTCGAATTAAAAACGGTTCGCTTGGCCGCTCAAAGAAGAACTAAGGATGATTTGATCAAGATGAAAAATGCCTTGGATGCCTATGGCGCAAAAGTGAATAATGGTGAAGATGCCGTACAGGAAGATTTGTTGTTTCATTTAGCAATTGCTAAGGCCAGTGGTAACAGTACCATGAATACGTTCATGTTGATTATTACCCCGGAGATTATCACCAATTTTGAAAAATATCATGTCTGCGATAAGGACATGGCATTTAGGGGAATCCAGGAGCACAAAGATATTTTTGATGCTATCAAGGAACAAGACCCTCAGAAGGCAAAGGAAAAAATGAAAGTCCATTTCAAAACCTTATACCAGTATTGTTATAATATTTAGGGCAAAGAAGAAGATAAAATTGTACGGTTTTATCGTATTAAGAATATTGAAGGGAAGGAATGCTTAAAAATAGACTACAGAATTCCACGGTAATTAGAAGAGCTATTAATTGCCCCTAGAATTTGTCAGCCAAAATTTTAAGTACTGAAATCGTCTTGAGTTAATGTTTGGAACCGAGAATGAAGGCTTTTGTGGTCTGATGAAGTCATTTTTTGGTTGCATAGCCATAGCTATG
>CAJQMW010000141.1 GCA_905479535.1 uncultured Maribacter sp.
TTTAGTTGTTTTTCCATTACGAATACCATCGTTATCGGTAACCAAGAAATAAAATTCATAGCTTTTGGAAGCATCTAGGTCTAGGCCCGATGGAAAGGTGTAGTAGAATTGACTGAATCCTGTATTGGGCCTACTTATAACAATCATTTTCTTATTTCGCTCATCGCCCTTTTCGAAATATACTAGATTAATTTTAGTAAGGCCATAATCATCCGCTGCTTCACCGGAATAGTAGGAAACATTAGGTTCAAGGGAATCTAATACCTGAACAACTTTTACTGTTGGGTAACCATCCTTTATGACCTCAAAATTATAGTCCAGCCTTTCGTAATCCTCTGCGTTGGTATTTGAAGTAGTCAATTGGTAGGAAAGATTGGAATATACGTGTTTGGATAGCGTAAACATATTGTCGTCCTTTTGAAAGGCCAAAGCGGTATCCTTGGTGATAAGATTTATACGCTCAGTGTCCTGCCCTACAATATCCCAGGTAACATTTGTTCCTTCCGGGACGGTTGCATTTCCAGTACTTTTCAAAATTTCCGCTTTCTTTTTTAGATAAGATGGATAGGTAAGTTTGATATTAAAATCCACAATGGCAGGAGCCTTTAGGGCTTGGAGCAAGTAGCTTTTGGAGGTTACCTCATTAGCCTTAAAATTGAATACTGCACTATTGATTGGTGGCGAAAGTGTATATTGATGAATTCCGTTTTCTTCCTGTAGCAGAATTTCCTTTCCATCTATAACCACATGGACATTTTCTGGCCTTACCGTTCCTTTCGTAGCAACTTGAAACGTGAAGGGCTCACTTTCAATAACATTTAAATCGGGCGATAAAAGCTCAAAGGCAAAAGGTGCCGGAGGTTCGTAGGCCAGGTTATAGTTGACCACTCGCTCATAGGAACGAAAAAAGGAATTAAAGTTGCCCGAAACGTATACCAAGACAATAAGAACAACAGGAATCAACACGTATTTCGAATAGCGTAGCGCCTGTTTGTGATCAATGGCCTTTGTAAAAGGCACGGGTCTCAATCCTTGCGAACGTTGTTCTATACTTGCCAGTAAAAGCTCCGTTTTTTTAGTATTATCCGCTAAATCTAGAAGATTCAAAAGTTTATCTCCAACATTAGGAAAGTGTTTTCCGATCATAGAGGCTGCATCCTTGGCCGAAATGCCCCGCTTTATTTTCAAAAGATAAAAAATTGGGGTCAAGATGTAGGTATATAGCAAGAATAGTGCGGTTCCTAAAAAGGCCAGTAATAAAATGAGACGCCCCGTAGAATTTAACCAAAGCAGGTATTCAACACCCATAACGGCTAGAAGGAAAAGCACGCCCAAAGTGATGGAAAGCAGCGTGCCTTTTATCAATTTTTGGGTATAATGCTTTCGGATAAATCCGTTCAGCTTGGCCAATATGTTATGGTATGCGCCCAAAATATCCTATATTTATTAGCAAGATAGCCGTAATCTAAAATTTCGATCAGAAAAAATTGTTAAAAGCGACCAGATGAACGATTTAAAGTACCTAGCCGCCCTTACCCTACCTATTTCCGCTGTAATAAGCATCTATTTTAAAGGGTATTGGAGTTTCTTCACTCCCTTTTATGCTTTTGTCCTGATTCCAATTTTGGAGGTTTTGCTGCCGCACGATACCAGCAACCATGAAGGCGAAGAAAGAACGGAAAAGGAGAAAAGCAAATTGTTCGATTGGATGCTTTACCTAAATGTGCCTATTGTTTTTGGACTTCTGGGGTATTTGCTTTACGATGTTTCCTCAAACTCTTATCAGACTTACGAGATAGTTGGGCTTATAATTTCTATGGGCATAGTTTTGGGAACCAACGGGATCAATGTAGCGCATGAACTAGGGCACCGAAAAGGAAGAATGGAGCGCACCTTGGCCAAAGGCTTGCTATTGCCATCCCACTATATGCATTTTTACATTGAACATAACTTCGGGCATCACGCTAATGCCGCGACCGCCGAGGACCCCGCGACAGCAAAGTACAACCAATCGGTATATTCTTTCTGGCTAACCTCTACCGTACGTCAGTATTTTAGTGCTTGGCACCTACAAATGCAACTACTCAGAAGAGATAGTGCTTCCTTTTTCTCCTTCAAAAATGACATGTTCTGGTACGCCATGCTACAAGTCGGATATTTAACGACTATTTTCCTGATTTTTGGGACTCTTGGCCTTATCGTGGCCTTGGCCGCTGGCGTGGTTGGATTTTTGATGTTGGAAACCGTAAATTATATTGAGCACTATGGTTTAATGCGAAAAAAACTGCCCTCGGGAAGGTACGAGCGGGTACGGGAAGTACATTCTTGGAATAGTAACCATGTTATGGGGCGAATCGTCTTATATGAACTCACAAGGCATAGCGACCATCATTATAAATCCTCTAAAAAGTATCAAATCTTGGATTATCACGATATTTCACCTCAGATGCCTTTCGGTTATCCCACATCCATGGTCCTGTCCTTTTTACCACCACTTTGGTTCCGGTTAATGAACAAAAGGATTCCGAAGGAAATGAAAATGGCCGCCTAGCCAAATTCGAAGGCATTTAGTTGCTTGCAATTAGGGAAGCATCCTGAAAAGAGTTCGCTATCTTTGAACCCCAAAGTTGTAAAATGAGTCAAAAAGTCCGAGTTCGTTTTGCGCCCAGTCCAACAGGGCCACTACATATAGGCGGTGTACGCACCGCACTTTTCAATTATTTATTTGCCAAAAAGCATGACGGCGATTTTATCCTTAGAATTGAGGATACAGATCAAAACAGGTACGTGGAAGGCGCAGAACAGTATATCATTGATGCGTTGAACTGGTGCGGGATCCCTTTTAACGAGGGGCCTGGAAAAGATGGAGGATACGGGCCCTACAGACAGAGCGAGCGTAAGCATTTGTACAAACAATATGCCGAGGAACTGGTAGAAAAGGGTAAGGCTTATTATGCCTTTGACACGTCAGAGAAACTGGATTTTCATCGAAAGGACCACGAGGCAAAGGGCAAGATTTTCATCTACAATTGGCACAATCGCTTAAAACTGGACAATTCCTTGTCGCTGATGCCCGAAGAGTTAGAAAAACGGTTGGTTTCCGGTAATGATTACGTCATACGTTTTTTAACCCCACCCGATGAGAAGCTGGAACTAGAAGACACGATCAGGGGCAGGATGCAAATCGATACAAACGTTTTAGACGACAAAGTGCTATTTAAAAGCGACGGTATGCCAACATATCATTTAGCGAACATTGTGGACGACCATTTAATGCAAATATCCCACGTGATACGGGGTGAGGAGTGGCTACCTTCTTTGGCGCTCCATCAACAGTTGTATGATGCTTTCGGCTGGGACGCCCCCAAGTTTGCCCATCTACCATTGATTATGAAACCTGAAGGGAAGGGTAAATTAAGCAAAAGAGATGGTGAAAAGGGTGGATTTCCGGTATTTCCACTTTCTTGGAACGAATCCGTTGGTTATAAGGAATCTGGGTACTTTCCAGAGGCGGTGGTCAACTTTTTGGCCATGCTGGGCTGGAATCCGGGTACGGAGCAGGAGTTGTTCAGTATGGAGGAATTGATTTCGGCTTTCAGTTTGGACCGTGTAAATAAATCCGGGGCACGGTTTGACCTAGAAAAAACCAAGTGGTATAATCAGTGTTACTTACAGAAAAAAAGTAATGCCATGTTAGCTGATTTATTTCAAAAGGAACTCGCCGCCAAGTCCGGCATCGTGAACTTTCAACCTTCAATCGCTTATATCGAAAAAGTAGTTTCGTTAATCAAGGAGCGTGCAACGTTTGTGGGTGATTTCTGGGAACTCGGTGATTATTTCTTTGTAGTGCCAACGTCTTATAATGAGAAGGCGGTGAAAAAACAGTGGAAAGAGGATACACCGGATATCATGAACGGAATTATCAGTGTCTTGGAGGGAATTTCGGACTTCACTTCAGAAAAAACGGAATCCGGGGTAAAATCATGGATTTCGCAAAAAGAACTTTCTTTCGGAAGGGTAATGGCGCCCTTGCGCCTGGCCTTGGTAGGCGAAATGAAAGGCCCCCATGTTTTTGATATCATTGAAATGATTGGAAAGGAAGAGAGTATAGCGCGCATTAACACCGCCAGACAAAAACTTTCCTAAGGATAGCGGCAATACCATTGTAAGGCGGGCCACAAACACCCCTTGAGTAGCGTTCTTTAAACTTTTGCGTTACTGTCCATTGATGGGCTTGATAGAGAATATAAACCCAAGCCATTGCTCATAGATAATAACTATGGGAAATAGGTTTAACTATAGAGGTAATTTAATAAATTTACAGTACTACGAACTTAAATAAAAAAAGATATAATTATGGGAGATGATAATCATGGCAAAGCATGGGATGTGAACGATTCATCCGTTGCAAATTGCCCTTTTTTAAATGGGGAGCTTAACCAAGCTGCCGGTGGAGGAACTACCAATAGAGATTGGTGGCCTAATATGCTGAATTTAAACATTCTTAGACTTCATTCGTCGAAAGCCGACCCTATGGATGAAGATTTTGATTACGCAGAGGAATTCAAATCGTTGAATTTAGCTGCAGTCAAAAAAGATTTGGCCGATTTAATGACGAACAGTCAGGATTGGTGGCCAGCAGATTATGGGCATTACGGCCCATTTTTTATTCGAATGGCTTGGCACAGTGCCGGCACTTATCGTATTGCGGATGGTCGCGGGGGCGCTAGTTCTGGGAATCAACGTTTCGCACCCTTGAACAGTTGGCCGGACAATGCCAACCTAGATAAGGCGCGTTTGTTGTTATGGCCTATCAAACAAAAGTACGGAAAGAAAATATCCTGGGCGGATTTGATGATCTTGACGGGTAATGTCGCTCATGAAACCATGGGATTACCGATGTTCGGTTTTGCTGGAGGGCGCGAGGATATTTGGCAGCCAGAGGAAGATATTTACTGGGGTTCAGAAACAGAATGGATGGGAAACAAAAAGCGATATGCCGAAGAAAACGGGGAACTGGAGAATCAGCTTGGAGCGGCACATATGGGACTAATTTACGTAAATCCGGAAGGGCACAATGCTAATCCGGACCCTGTAGAAGCAGCGCATTATATTCGTGATACTTTTGGCCGTATGGCTATGAACGATTATGAAACGGTTGCCTTGATTGCAGGCGGTCATACGTTTGGTAAAACGCATGGAGCGGCAAATCCTGATGATTACGTTGGTGTTGAACCCAATGCTGCTGGGATTGAGCTTCAAAGTATGGGCTGGATGAACAAATTTAATAGCGGCGTAGGCGCGGACACCATTACTAGTGGATTAGAAGGCGCATGGACGCAAAGCCCTACGCAATGGAGCCATAAGTACTTTGAGAATTTATTCGGTTTTGAATGGGAGTTGACAAAAAGTCCTGCGGGAGCATGGCAGTATAAACCATTTGGTGACGCCGGGGCAGGAACGGTTCCCGATGCGCATGTTGAGGGGAAAACCCACCAACCTTTTATGTTGGTCACGGATATGTCCTTACGAATGGATCCGGCGTACGAAAAAATTTCAAGACACTTTTTGGAGAATCCAGAGGAGT
The DNA here is from genome assembly GCA_905479535.1 of uncultured Maribacter sp. Classification (GTDB taxonomy): domain Bacteria; phylum Bacteroidota; class Bacteroidia; order Flavobacteriales; family Flavobacteriaceae; genus Maribacter. The sequence continues at coordinate 5,588 of CAJQMW010000141.1, forward strand.
TCAAGGATGCCTACGCTCGCGCTTGGTTTAAGCTGACCCACCGTGATATGGGACCTTTGGAGCGATATTTAGGACCGGAAGTACCTAATGAAGAGTTGTTATGGCAAGATCCGGTACCTACGGTGGACCACGAGCTAATCAATGATGCAGATGCTACTGAAATAAAGAAGAATATTTTGGCGTCTGGACTTTCCGTTTCAGAACTGGTTTCCACGGCATGGGCCTCTGCCTCTACATACAGGGATTCCGATAAACGAGGGGGAGCAAATGGTGCACGTGTTCGCTTAGCGCCCCAAAAAGATTGGAAAGCCAATAATCCTGTACAATTAGAAAAAGTTTTGGATACGTTGGGTCGTATTCAAAAGGAATTCAACGATAATCAGTCAGGGAACAAAAAAGTATCCATTGCCGATCTAATCGTATTGGGAGGTGCGGCTGCAATAGAAAAAGCGGCAAAAGACGCTGGACACGAGGTTAAGGTGCCTTTCCGAGCGGGAAGAACCGATGCATCACAAGAGAAAACAGACGTTGAGGCATTTGAGGCACTAGAGCCCCAAGCAGATGGTTTCCGCAATTATACGAAGCAAAAATTCTCTGTTAATACAGAAGAGTTACTGGTCGATAAGGCGAACCTCTTAACACTTACTGCACCGGAGATGACTGTCTTAGTGGGAGGTATGCGGGCCTTGAACGCTAATTTTGATGGTTCCAGGCATGGAGTCTTCACCAACAAGCCAGGAACATTGACAAATGATTTCTTTGTAAACTTATTGGATATGGGTACGACATGGAAGACCACTGATGACGATGAGGCGGTTTTTGAAGGAAGCGACCGTAAGACGGGAGCCGTTAAATGGACCGGGACTAGGGTAGACCTGATATTTGGATCCAACTCGGAACTTCGTGCTTTGGCCGAAGTCTATGGAACAAGGGATGCTAAGCAAAAATTTGTCCGGGATTTCGTTAAAGCATGGACCAAGGTGATGAATCTAGACCGTTTCGATTCCTAATACACATCTGGATCCACAATAATAATGCACCTCTACGATAAGTGGGGGTGTTTTTTTATACATCTAATAGAAAACTAATGTCCCAATGAGATACCATGTGAATTTATATGGGGCATGTAACAATTACGGCATATTAGCTACTAATATGACAGCGCCTTTTTGTAACTTGAAACACGAACTAAAAAAATATTGTTATGAGTAGTTTTATTTGGATTCCGATTTTAATTTTCTTGGGGTTATTGCTATTGTCTTTTGTCTTTATTGTTAAACAACAGACCGCAGCCATTATTGAGACTTTTGGTAAGTTTAGTAGCATACGCCAATCCGGTCTCCAGTTTAAAATACCTTTTATACAACGAATAGCAGGCAGGTTAAGTCTTAAAATTCAGCAGTTGGATGTAATTATCGAAACGAAAACCTTGGATGACGTTTTTGTTCGATTGAAGGTGTCCGTACAATATAAGGTTATTCGGGACAAAGTATATGACGCTTTCTACAAGTTGGATTACCCGCACGATCAGATTACCTCTTATGTTTTTGATGTAGTACGTGCCGAGGTGCCTAAAATGAAGTTGGACGATGTGTTCGTTAAGAAAGACGATATTGCCTTGGCCGTAAAGGCAGAATTGAATGATGCGATGTCGGATTATGGGTTTGACATTATTAAAACACTGGTTACGGACATTGACCCAGATGCACAGGTAAAAGCGGCCATGAACCGTATCAATGCTTCCGAGCGCGAAAAGATCGCTGCGCAATTTGAAGGGGATGCCGCAC
>CAJQMW010000142.1 GCA_905479535.1 uncultured Maribacter sp.
GCTCTTCCGATCTAACAAAAGAAGAAATATTCCAATAATATGCCGCAAACCCAGACAGATACAAACAATCCTCTACTTCAACCTTTCGACACCGCACCTTTTTCCAAAATTAATAACGAACATTTTAAACCTGCCTTTTTACAGGCTATGGATGATGCCCGGACGGAAATTGATGCCATTACCTCAAATACTGAAGAACCTACTTTTGAAAACACGATCGAGGCTCTGGAGTTTTCCGGACAACGATTGGACCGTATTTCAAGTGTATTCTTCAACCTTAACTCCGCTGAAACCAATGAAGAAATCCAGAAAATAGCCCAAGAGGTTTCTCCGTTGCTCTCGGAATTCAGTAACGACATTACCCTGAACGAAGAACTTTTCAAAAGGGTAAAATCGGTTTACGAACAAAAGGACAGTTTGGAACTAACCACGGAGCAACAAACATTGTTGGACAAGAAATATAAAAGCTTTAGCCGTAACGGGGCTAATCTCTCTGAGGAAAAAAAGAAAAAGCTACGTGAAATCGATGCAGAACTATCGAAACTGAAATTGAAATTTGGTGAAAATATCCTCGCAGAGACCAATAAATATCAAATGTATCTTACCGACGAAGAAGACCTAGATGGCCTTCCCGATGGGGAAAAAGAAGCAGCTGCTCAAAGGGCAAGGGCCAAAGGAAAAGATACGGGATGGATGATTACCTTGGATTATCCAAGCTACATCCCTTTTATGAAATATGCCAAAAGCAGAAAATTGCGAAAAGAACTTTCACTTGCGTTTGGCAGCAAAGGGTTCCACGGTGACGAATTGGATAATCAAGAAAACGTATTAAAAATAGCAAAACTACGCTATGACCGCGCCAAACTTTTAGGCTATAAAACCCATGCTCATTTCGTGTTGGAAGAACGCATGGCCGAGACACCAGAAAAAGTACATTTATTTCTGAACGAACTATTGGAGAAAGCAAAACCGGCAGCTGAAGGGGAATTTGCCCAATTGGAAAATTTCGCAAAAAAATTGGATAATATTGACCGGTTGGAAAAATGGGACGGAAGCTATTATTCCGAAAAACTAAAACAGAAACTTTTTAGTTTGGACGATGAGCAATTGAAACCCTACTTCAAATTGGAAAATGTAATTGATGGGGTGTTCGAGGTAGCCGAGAAACTTTTTGGACTTCGGTTCGAAGAAGTATCGGACATCGATACTTATCATGAAGAAGTAAAAACTTATCGTGTTTATGATTTGGAAAAGAACTTTATTTCGATTTTCTATGCCGATTTCCATCCTCGCGCCGGGAAACGTGGTGGAGCTTGGATGACCTCTTACAAATCGCAATGGAAAAATGGCGGCCAAAATGTGCGTCCACATATTTCCAATGTTTGCAATTTTACCCCCTCTACACCTACGAAACCCTCACTACTTACTTTTAACGAGGTAACCACCCTATTCCATGAGTTTGGTCACGGATTGCATGGCATGCTCGCGAACACCACCTACCCTAGCCTTTCGGGAACATCAGTGTATTGGGATTTTGTAGAACTTCCAAGCCAAGTAATGGAAAACTGGTGCTATGAAAAAGAAGCCTTGGAACTCTTCGCAAAACACTATGAGACCGGGGAAGTAATTCCTATGGAACTTGTACATAAAATCAAGGAATCCGCAACCTTCCAAGAAGGTATGCAAACGTTAAGACAGTTAAGCTTTGGTCTGTTGGATATGTCTTGGCATGGAACCGACCCAACGGATATCGGCGACGTTAAAGCCTACGAAAAGAAGACTTTTGAAGAAACCAATTTATACCCGGATACTCCTAAAACATGCATGAGCACCTCCTTTGCCCATATCTTTCAAGGCGGATATTCTTCTGGATATTACAGCTACAAATGGGCGGAGGTATTGGACGCCGATGCGTTTGCCTATTTTAAGGAAAACGGAATCTTTAACAAAGAAATCGCTGCCAAGTTTAAGGAACACGTCCTTTCTAAAGGAGGTACGGAAAATCCGATGGTACTTTACAAAAGGTTCAGAGGGGCAGAACCAAAAGTGGAGGCGCTTCTGGAAAGAGCCGGTTTGTTGAACGCCTAGAATCCTTTGCCAATAAAACAGGGCACCTAATGTCAACTGATGAATATGATAAAATAACAGCGTACCACTATAAAGCCTATCGACCACCGTTACATGCACTCATCTTGAAAAAGTGTTTGCATGATGCAACATTTAAAAAAGGCCTGGATATTGGCTGCGGAACGGGGAAATCTACGACAGTACTCAAAAATATTTGTGAAACAATCGTTGGTGTAGACCCCAATATAGCTATGCTAAACAATACAATCCTTACCGAGGGAATACACTATGAACACTTTAACGGGAAACATCTCAATTTTCCATCGAGGAAATTTGACCTTGTAACTTTGGCAGGTTCTTGGTGGTACGGTAAGTCCCAGACTTTATTGAATGAAATTCATAACGTTAGTGTTTCTGGGGCCCACGTGGTACTCCATGATTTTGAAGTTTTGTTCGCGCCAATATATAAGGCTTTACAGATAAAACTGCCGTCAACAACCAATGATTACGACCACTTCATAGATTTTTCGAATTTTGACGATAATGGTTTTGAATTGATTAGTAAAAAGTCCGAAGAAATAAGGCTGGAGCTAACCGCTGAGGAGCTGGCTCATTTGCTCTGTTCAGAAAAGAAAGTTTTAATCCTCTTGAAAGAAAAATATGGTTTTACAAATACGTTTGAAACCGTTAAAACTATGCTAGAAAACAACTATGGTAAGAACAAAATAGAGATCCTAACCAAAATTTACTACACTGCGTATTCAGTAATAAAATGATAATACTACATAATCACTTGGACTATGAGATGTAATTATATCAGTTTTGAGACTCCAACCAAGCATCGTAACCTCCTTCCAAGTCCACTACATTCTTAAAACCTAATGCTAATAATTTGTTTTGCGCCTTAGCACTACGTCCGCCCTTTTTACAATAGACATATATAGTTTTATCCCTATCTATTTCATCAAATTTTTGTGCGAAATCAGTATCGAACCAATCTATATTTACCGCGTTCAATAGATGTCCGTTTTCAAATTCCTCCAGAGTACGCACATCCACCAATATCCCGTCTTTGATATCATTCTGTGAAAATTCTGTGATATGTTTTGACGTACTTTGAGCACAACCAAGGATTAAAAAAAGTGCAAACACTGCCAGAAAAGAATTTTTCATAGGAATTGTTTTATCAAAAATAAGCATTATGTGCGCAATAAAATATAATGGCGAGAAGAAAATATGAGGATAGTTTCCGTAAATTCCGTTACTTTTAATCAGCATCAAAAAAGCATGGCAATACATAAACTGCAGCCCGATACCTGGGTTGATAATTATGGAGATTATTTATTCAACTTTGCCGTTGGCAGGGTAAGCGATTCCGAAATTGCAAAAGATTTGGTTTCGGAAACCTTCTTAGCCGGACTAAAATCTGCAAAAAACTATAAAGGTGAGGCTGCAGAGCGTACTTGGCTCATAGCCATTTTGAAAAGGAAAGTCATTGATTATTACAGAAAAATAAATTCCAAAAAGGGAAAAGCGGAGGTCCGCGTGAACTATAGTTCTCCTAGTAATCCTGAGGGAGATTGGTTGGAAGAGCGGGTAGCCGATCCGTATAGCATGTTGGAAAATAGCGCTATGGAAAATGAGGAATTAGGACTTGCCATACAAGAATGTATCGCCAAACTTCCCAAAAAACAATCCATGGTGTTTACCATGAAAACCATTCAAGGAATAAGTACGGAAGATATTTGTAATGAACTTGGTATTAACCCGTCTAATCTTTGGGTAATGATTCACCGCGCGCGAACGGCACTGATGGGTTGCCTAAATCAAAATTGGTTTTAGTAATGATGATTTCTTGTGAAAAAGCTGCAACAATTTGCAATAAGGCCCAGTATAGGGAAGCAACATTTTTTGAAATACTGAAACTTAAGTTTCATGTGCTAATCTGCAAGACCTGCGCTAAATTTTCAAAACAAAATACAGCGTTCACTTCGCTTTGCGAGAAAGCCAACCTGAGAAGTCTTTCCGAACAGGATAAGCTCAAGATGAAGCAGGAACTAAACAAGGGTCATTAGAGCTGCCACTTCAATAGGATTATCGTGAGATACCAGAATATAGGTATCCCCTCCACCCAGAAAGATGCAAAATACTTTGATCGATTCCTTCGGGTTTTGAACATTAAAATTCCAAGGAGTAGGAATAGTATCCCTTTTCCGATTACATCAAAAACGGGAATTTCGTCTTTCATGAACGTAGAGAAAAAGAATGGGAGTACTAAAAAAGAGCCAATTATTTTTGTTCGGGCTACACCATAACGTTGTGGCAATGTCTTAAGGTCTTTGTGATCATATTCCAAATCCCGCACCTCAAAGGGAACTATTAGAATAAGAACAAAAAGAAAGCGCTGCAAGGTTTCGATCCAAATATCCCAAGAAATGACATTGCTTGTGGTCAAACTTGGTAAAATTACAGTAGCTCCGGCCCAAACAAGTGCTACGATAAAAATTTTCAAACCTCCCAAACTTCTTAAATTTTTGGCCTTGGGCAAAACAGGTATGGCATACAGGCCTGTAAAAAAGACCAATGAAAAAATGCCCAACCAAACCGAGGTTTTCAAAAAATATGAATGATAAATTGCAAACCCCAAGGCTATGAAGCTAAAAAACTGAATGCTTTTATGGTACCGGTTGGCCACCTTGAAATATTTTTCGGCCTCAACGCCATACTTTATAAAATTATAAGAAGCAATAGTTCCAAAAAACAGGAACCATGAAAAATGGCTATCACTAGAAATGTTGAAGGTTAAGCAAGTTACCTCTACCAATGAAAAAACGGCCAACGCAACGTGGATACTGGCATCCAGATAAAAATCAAATATGCGTTTTAACCACCTCATTGAACAAAAGTAGACAAAGTGTTTATAACCTTGATTTTTGGTTAAAAACTTTCCCTAAGCTCATGGTTAAAGCCCACTATACAAGGAAATTAATCCTTAATTTTGCACCACTAATTTGACTACACATGAAGACTGACGTGTTCGCATCGCGCCATATAGGCATCAGGGAAGAAGACCTTCAACACATGCTTGAAACTGTTCAAGTAGAAAATCTGGAACAGCTCATTTTTGAGACCATTCCAAAAGATATCAGACTTAAAAATCCTCTGCAATTGGATGCACCGATGAGCGAACATAGGTTTCTTGCGCATATTGAAAAATTGTCCAAAAAAAATATGGTTTTTCGCTCTTACATAGGTCTAGGTTACCACGAAAGCTTAACCCCATCCGTTATAAAAAGAAATATTTTAGAAAATCCGGGATGGTATACGGCATATACACCCTATCAAGCAGAAATAGCCCAAGGCCGTTTAGAAGCCTTGATTAACTTCCAAACCGTTATTACCGATCTTACCGGGATGGAACTCGCCAATGCCTCGCTCCTGGACGAAAGCACTGCGGCAGCGGAAGCCATGACCATGTTATTGGATTTGCGAACGAGAGAGCAGAAAAAAAATGAAGTATTAAAATTCTTCGTTTCGGAGGAAGTACTGCCACAAACGCTGTCACTTTTACAGACCCGCTCCACTCCTTTGGGTATTGAGTTGGTTATTGGAAACCATGAGGAATTTGAGTTCAGTGAAGATTTTTACGGTGCCCTTTTGCAATATCCAGGTAAACATGGGCAGGTTTTTGACTACACCTCTTTTGTATCAAAGGCCAAGGCAAAGGATATCAAGGTGGCCGTTGCGGCAGATATTTTGAGTTTGGTATTGTTGACGCCTCCCGGAGAATTCGGTGTAGATGTGGTAGTAGGCACCACACAGCGTTTTGGAATTCCATTAGGTTACGGTGGGCCACATGCCGCCTTTTTCGCTACCAAGGAGGAGTATAAAAGAAATATTCCGGGCCGTATTATTGGAGTAACCAAAGACACCGACGGAAAACCCGCATTACGTATGGCACTTCAAACCAGGGAGCAGCACATAAAAAGAGATAAGGCCACATCCAATATTTGTACCGCTCAGGTTTTACTAGCGGTTATGGCGGGAATGTACGCCGTATATCATGGGCCTAAGGGCTTACAATACATTGCGAAAAAAGTACATGGTACAGCCGTAACCCTCGCAGATCATTTGGAAAAATTAGGGCTATACCAAATCAACGACTCCTATTTTGACACCATTACCGTAAAAGCAGGTGCAAAAAGGATAAAGCCGATTGCTGAAAAAAACGAGGTCAACTTTTTATATATCGATGACGAGACCATTTCCATTGCCGTTAACGAAGCGACCTCAATCAAAGACCTAAATCAAATAATAGGGATTTTTTCGGAGGCGCTGCAGAAAGAAGGTCAACCCATTACCGAACTGGTGAAGACTTCATCTATTATGGATAAGGTAAGGCGCACCTCTTCATTTCTTGAAAATAAGGTGTTTAATTCCTATCATTCCGAAACGGAACTAATGCGCTATATCAAAAAACTGGAACGCAAAGATTTGGCATTGAACCATTCTATGATTTCCTTGGGTAGTTGTACCATGAAATTAAATGCCGCTTCGGAGATGTTACCGCTAAGTAATGTCAATTGGGGAAACATTCATCCCTTTGTTCCTATAGACCAGGCAGAAGGCTATCAAATCGTGCTAAGGGAATTGGCCAAGGATTTAACCACTATAACAGGTTTTGCGGATACTTCTTTACAGCCAAATTCTGGAGCTCAAGGAGAATATGCAGGCCTTATGGTCATAAGGGCATACCATGAATCAAGAGGGGATAGCCATAGAAATATCTGTATCATCCCGGCATCTGCCCATGGCACCAATCCTGCTTCGGCAGTTATGGCCGGCATGCAAGTGGTAGTGACCAAAACAGACGAAAAAGGAAATATTGATGTAAATGACCTAAAGGAAAAAGTAGCGCAAAACGCTGATAATTTAGCCGCTTTAATGGTTACATATCCGTCTACGCACGGCGTTTTCGAATCGTCTATCCAGCATATTACAAAATTGATACACAATAATGGTGGACAAGTTTACATGGACGGTGCCAACATGAACGCTCAGGTGGGACTTACCAACCCAGCAACCATTGGGGCAGATGTATGCCATTTAAACCTGCATAAAACATTTGCCATACCTCACGGTGGCGGAGGTCCTGGAGTTGGCCCCATTTGTGTGGCCCCTCAACTAGTACCGTTTCTACCAAGTAACCCCGTTATAAAAACAGGGGGCGAAAAGGCGATTACAGGAATTTCGGCTGCGCCTTGGGGAAGTTCCCTAGCATGTCTTATTTCCTACGGATACATAAAAATGCTTGGAGAATATGGTCTTACACAGTCCACAAAAATTGCCATCCTTAATGCCAATTACATAAAAAATAGGTTGAGCGGTAAATTTGATGTGCTTTACGCCGGTGAAAAAGGAAGAGCGGCACATGAGATGATCATTGATTGCAGACCTTTTAAACAAAACGGCATCGAGGTTACGGACATTGCCAAACGGTTAATGGATTATGGATTCCATGCCCCAACAGTTTCTTTCCCAGTAGCAGGAACGGTTATGATAGAACCTACCGAAAGTGAAGGCTTATCCGAACTTGATCGGTTTTGTGATGCAATGCTGTCCATTCGCTCCGAGATTGATGCCGCAAATTCAGACGATGCGGACAATGTGCTGAAGAATGCGCCACATACCTTAGAAATGGTAACAACGGACGAATGGAATTTTCCTTATACAAGACAACAGGCGGCCTTTCCATTACCGTACGTCTCGGAAAATAAATTTTGGCCGGCCGTTAGAAGAGTGGACGACGCCTATGGAGATCGTAATTTAATATGTACTTGTGCGCCTATAGAAGCCTATGCGGAAGCCTAGTGCAAATTAAAGATTATATTAAAACAAAGGCCTGCAAGTATCTATGCAGGCCTTCTTTTTTTTGGAAGTATGAGATAATCTTTGATGAACATCGTAATAATTCCTATGCACGCATAACAAGAAGTAGGTTTTTCGATATATTGTTCACTACTGACTAATCAATAAAAAAATGAGTATAGGTATTACTGGATCGGGTAGTTACATCCCGTCCCAAGTTATAGCAAATGATGATTTTGGAACACATGAGTTCCTAAATGCGGATGGCACCGATTTCAAACAAGAAAACGCTGTAATCATTGAGAAGTTTAAAGCTATTACCGGAATCGCCGAAAGACGTTACGTAGCAAAAAACCTGAATACATCCGACATCGCTTTCCTTGCCTCTGAGAAAGCAATTGCCGATGCAGGCATAGATAAGGAGGAACTGGACTATATCATATTCGCGCATAATTTTGGGGATGTATCCTACGGGCAATCGCAAAGCGATATGCTTCCAAGTCTAGCAACGAGGGTAAAACATCATTTGAGAATAAAAAATCCAAAATGTGTAGCCTACGATATGTTGTTCGGTTGTCCGGGATGGATTGAAGGTGTCATCCAGGCCAATGCATTCATCAGAAGTGGAATTGCCAAAAAATGTTTGGTCATAGGCGCGGAAACATTGTCCCGTATCGTAGACCCATTTGATAGGGATTCCATGATTTATTCCGATGGTGCGGGAGCTACCGTTATTGAGCAAAAGGAAGGTACAGGAGAAATATTGGCACATACGAGCGAAACGCACACGTATGAAGAGGCCTATTTTTTATTTTATGGAAAATCCTACAATCCGTCTGTAGACAATACCAAGTATATAAAAATGTTCGGTAGAAAAATTTATGAATTTGCGGTGAGTTACGTTCCCGGTGCTATGAAAAGTTGTTTAGATGAAAGTGGAGTTTCCATAACCGATGTGAACAAAATAATTATACACCAAGCCAACGAGAAGATGGACGAAGCCATTGTAAAACGTTTCTATGCCCTTTACAACATGGAAATGCCGGAGAAAATAATGCCGATGAACATTGAGAAGCTTGGCAACAGCTCAGTGGCGACTATTCCAACATTATTTGATATGATAAAAAAGGGGGAAATTTCAGGTCACGAATTCGCCAAAGGTGATGTCATAGTATTTGCCAGTGTTGGGGCGGGGATGAATGTCAACGCAATTGTTTATAAGGTTTAAATATGTTCAGGTTTCTATTGTTTCAAGTTATTTTGAGCTAAATTTGGGTATCGTAGGTTTTCAACCCTAAACTGGAAATCCCTGAAATTAGAAATCCCTTTTTGATGTACGAAAATACTTATCCGAATAAACGTTTTCAACATACTTTACAATTTTTAGAAAAACACGTAGCTGTGAACCAAAGCATCTTGGACCTTGGCGTTCCAAATCCCCTATCGGAAAAGATGATTGAAAAGGGATATACCGTTGAAAACACAAGAGGTGAAGATTTGGACATCGATTTTTCTACGGTAGTAAATTCCACGGCAGAAGTGGTTACGGCTTTTGAAATTTTTGAACACCTTCTGGCTCCATTGAATGTGCTATCAAAGATAAAGGCTAATAAATTAGTAGCCAGCATTCCCTTAAAACTATGGTTCTCCCCTGCTTATAGGAGTAAGACAGATCCTTGGGACAGACATTATCATGAATTTGAGGACTGGCAGTTTCAATGGCTTCTGGAAAAGAGCGGTTGGATAATTGTAGATTCCATGAAATGGACCAATCCCGTAAAAAAAATTGGCATCAGACCTTTGTTAAGGGCCTTCACACCCAGATATTACATCGTTTATGCTGAAAGGAAGAACAAAAACGAATCCGCTGGCAAAACAGGTAAGAGCTTAACATAGTATAAATGCAAGTCTGATCGTTTGGATTATTATATCATCATACCGGCACATAATGAAGAGGTTTTCCTAGAAGACACCTTATATTCCGTCTTACGGCAATCATTGAAACCAAAAAAGGTCATAGTCGTCAATGACAATTCAACGGACGGAACCGAGGCTATTATTGATAGGTTTACGGCCGAAAGTACCATTTTTCAAAAATTAAACATCAGTACATCTGAAGAGCATATGCCCGGTAGTAAAGTCATCAATGCCTTCAATGCGGGGTTAAAACAGTTGGATGACGATTATGATTTTATCGTAAAATTAGATGCCGATATTATACTCCCAAATAATTATTTCGAAAAAATTGGTTACGTTTTCAAAGGAAGACCACAAATTGGGATCGCCGGTGGCTTTATTTATGAAAAAGACAACAACGGCGAGTGGCGGCTAAACCATTCCATGAATAAAAAACATGTCCGTGGGGCATTTAAAGCTTATTCTAAAAAATGCTTTAAGGCTATTGGAGGACTAAAAGATGCCATGGGTTGGGATACGGTAGATGAGCTATTGGCGCAATACCACGGCTATCAAATCTTAACGGACGATTCTTTAAAAGTAAAACATTTACGACCAACCGGCAACGCCTACAACGCGAAGGCAAGATACCTACAGGGGAGAGCCATGTACACCATGCGCTATGGCTTGTGGATAACGGCCATCGCATCTTTGAAAATGGCATGGAGACTAAAGAAGAAGAATATTTTCTTGGATAATATGTACGGTTTTTTTGAGGCTCAAAAAAACAAAATACCTTATTTGGTATCGAACTCCGAGGGCAAATTTATTCGAAAACTCCGATCGCAGGGTATTAGAAAAAAATTACTTCCATAAAAAAACCATCCGTTTTTTCGGATGGCTTTTTCTGTAGTACTGTTATCAAGTTTAAAAACCAAGTTCCTTTTTAACATCGGCCAAAAGATCCTTGCCTCTAGCAACGATCAAACCTCCACCGGCTTGCGCATCGATCACGTAGTCAAAACCTTGAGCGGTAGCTACTTTCTCTATGGCAGCTTTTGCCTTTTCGGAGATCGGCGCGAACAGCTCAGCCTGCTTTTGCTGTATTTCTCGCTGAGCGTTTTGTTGAAACTCCGAAACCGTTTTTTCCATACCTTGAAGTTCTAACGCTCTTTTTTCATTTTCTTCTCTAGTTTTGGCTTGAGATTCATTTTGATATTGCGTTACTTTATTACGTAACTCCGTCATTGATGCTTGTATGTCTGCTTGATAGGTTTCGGATAGTTTTTTCAGCTCCACCTCTGCAGACTTCATTTCTGGCATCGCCGACAATAATTGTGTTACATCTATGTGTGCAACTTTACTTTGTGCATTTACAAAACTGGTCGCCGCCACGAACAACATTAAGGCTACAGCTATTT
>CAJQMW010000143.1 GCA_905479535.1 uncultured Maribacter sp.
TTCTTTTTTTAGGTGGCGAAAAAGCCCCCAATGGATTGCTATATCCATAATGAGGTAAAAAATAGCCCCAATGGAAGCGATTCTTGTCAAATCGAACAGAACAGTCAGTAGAATAGCTAGGGAAACCGTGAATATAAGGGCGGGATTTTTAAGCCCCCCCATTCTCTTTAATGACGGTACTTGTTTCATATTGCTGAGCATCGCCAACAAGCGCGATGCTGAAAAGACACTGGCAATAACGCCGGAAACGGTTGCAATTATAGCAATGAAAATGGTTATCCATGACCCCCATTCCCCAAACACCGGTTTTGCGGCTGCCGCCAGGGCGTAGTCTTTTGCAGCAATAATCTCGGGAATGCTCAAGCCCCCGGCCACTGCCAAGGCCAGGGCCACATAAATTAGGGTGCAAATAAAGATGGAAATAATAATGGAGCGCCCAAGGTTTTTATGTGGATCTTTAATGTCTCCACCTTGATTTGTAATGGTGGTGAAGCCTTTATAAGCAAGGATTGCCAACGCCAATGCAGCCACAAATCCTAGTCCTGACGGCAATGCTTCGGTATTTTGAGGGATATAGTTTCCGGTAATATCCGCAAATCCAGAGACTATAAGCCCCGCAATGGCCAGCAACGCAATCCCCACGACTTTAATTATTGCCGTGATCGTAGCAGTTGCCCCAATAACTTTATTGCCTAAAATATTTACGATATAAGCAGTCACCAACAGTAAAACGCCCAATATAGATGCGTAACCAGCAAACCTTTCGGGGAACAACCGAAGTGTGTAGGCTCCAAAAGTACCCGCCACCAAGCTTTCTGAAACCACCATTGACACATACATCAACAAAGAAAACACACCTGTTATGGTACCTGGGCCATAAGATTTATTGAAAAACTTGACAACACCTCCAGACGATGGAAAAGCGTTTGAGAACTTTACATATGAATAAGAACTGAAACCCACCACGATAGCACCGGCAATAAAAGCGATCGGAAATAAATCACCGACCAATTCCGCTATCTGACCCAAAAGGACGAATATGCCGGCACCGATCATTACTCCCGTACCTAGCGATATAGAACCTATTAAGGATAGCTTATTTTTTTTTGCAATAGCGCTCTTCATTATTATGCTATTTTTAATTTTTGTTGTTTTCTTGAACTTTTCATTAAAATGATGCAACCTATTATTCCTGCAATAAGAGAGGAAAATAGAATACTTACTTTTGCGGCGAAAATCAAAGATTCATCTGAGAAGGCCAGTTCATTGATAAACAGTGACATGGTAAAACCGATGCCCCCCAAAAAGGCCGTGCCGTAGATCATGTTCCAACTTACGTTTTCAGGGAGTTCGGCAAGTTTAAGGGCCACAAGAATTCTCGAAAAGGCCGCAATACCAATGAATTTTCCGAAAACCAGCCCCAGGCCTATTCCTAAACCAACAGGGCCGGTCAGTACCTTCAGCAAATCCCCATGAAGGTGTATCCCCGCGTTTGCCAAGGCGAACAAAGGGAGAATGAAAAAGCTGACCAGGGGGTGTAAAGTCCTTTCCAGTTTTTGTAGCGGAGTCTCGGCTTCTGAACTTGTGGTTTTAATGGCCTCCAATATTTCCAACCGTTGGTTGGAAATAAGGGTGCCTTTGATCGACGTTGATTCCTGAAATCTTTTATGGAGTGCGTCCAAACGTTCTAGAAAGGCGTCCTTTTTAATTTTTACCCGACCCGGAATCGCTGCGGCGGTAAGAATTCCTGCAATGGTAGGGTGCACCCCAGAAAAAAAGAAGGCCAACCAGACCCCTCCTATACCTATAACGGCATAAAACCAAGTGCTTCTTACCCCGGCAAAGTTCCCGATGATGAGAAGTCCGAAGAAGAGCAGCCCGTGGAGCAAGTCCATTCCCGAAATACCGGAAGTATAAAACAGGGCGATGACCAGAACCCCTCCCAAATCGTCAACGATGGCCAATGTGACCAGAAATACCCTCAGCGCGGTGGGCAATCTTTTCCCCACAAGTGCCAGGACCCCCAACGAAAATGCGATATCGGTGGCCATAGGTATGCCCCATCCTTGGGAAGCCTCCCCGGAACCGTTGAACAAATAGTAGATAAGGGCGGGGATTACCATTCCCCCTATCGCCGCCCCTATGGGCAATATTGCATTTTTGGGCGATGAAAGTTTGCCTCCCATTATTTCCCGTTTCAGCTCTAGGCCGACCTGTAAAAAGAACAGTGCCATCAACCCATCGTTGATCCATAATAGCAAGGGTTCCGATAACCGGAAATCCGCAATGTAAAAACCGATATCCGTTTGCATAAGGCCCGTGTAAACTTCTTTCCAAGGGGAATTCGCCCAGACCATTGCAACAACTACGGTTACAAAGAGAACGACCCCACTGTTGTTGAGTCCCTTGGCATAATGGCCAAAGAATTTTCGAATGCCTATATCATTAGGGTTTTTAAGCATCGATTTTTGTTTTTTGTACATTTTCGGCCTTTTCCAATGATCCAAATTGTTCATTCGACGGTGGGTCCATATGGGTGCCTGGTTTGAAATTCCTAATGATGACCCTATTGCTCTTTTCATAGGTAAAATAACTTATGACCCAATTAAAGCCTACCAACAGTTTGTTCCTGAACCCACTGATGGACATCAAGTGCACTACGGACCATAATAACCAGGCAAAATATCCCCCAAACTTCAGTTTGCCCAGATCGGCTACCGCTTTTCGTTTGCCGACGGTGGCCAACGACCCCTTATCCCTATATTCAAAAGTTTTTGACGGTTTTTCATCGATTAGGTCCGTCAGCATTTCGGCAAGATATTTTCCCTGTTGGATGGCTGTCTGCGCCACTTGTGGATGTCCTTTCGGCGTAGTTTCAGAAATCAATGCCGCAATGTCGCCAATGGCGTAGATGTTCTTATACCCGTCTACCTGTAGATACCCGTTTGTTTTGATGCGATTCCCTTTTACTATGGACTCTTTGCGGATCCCCTCCGGAAATTGTCCCTTGACCCCTGCGGTCCAGACAAGGTTTCTGGCCAATAGGTTTTTACCACTCTTGGTCTTGACCACTTTGCCATCGTAATCACTGACCGCTTCGTTCAACAGAACCTCGACATCGAGGTTTTGAAGGTACTCCAATGTTTTTTCCGAGGCCTTGTCGGACATGGCTCCCAGTAGTTCGTCCATGGCTTCCACCAAATAGATCTTCATAATGGACGAGGGATATTCGGGATAGTCCTTGGGAAGGATGTACCTGCAAAACTCTGCCAAGGCCCCTGCCATTTCAACCCCTGCGGGACCACCACCAACGATCACAAAATTGGTAAGGGCATCGCGTTCCTCATCATCACAGGTAATCGCGGCCTGTTCCAGGTTTTGCAGCATCATGTGGCGGATGTTCAGGGAATCGCGGATATCCTTCATCCCCAAACTATTTTTTTCCACATTGTCCATCCCGAAAAAATTGGTGGCCGTTCCCGTGGCCAGGACTAGATAATCATAGGTCAACTTGCCCTTGTTGGTAAATAGCGTATTCCGGGATGGTTCTATTTCTTCCACTTCCGCCAGTCGAAACTGAACGTTCTTGTAGCCGTTAATTTGCTTTCTGAAAGGGAATACAATGCTATCGGGTTCCAGGGCGCTGGTGGCCACTTGATAGAACAGGGGCTGGAATTGATGGAAATTATTCTTGTCTATCAGCACGACCTGCACATTTATCTTTTTTAGCCCTTCTACCAAGGCAAGACCTGCAAAACCACCACCCACCACGACCACTCGGGGTACTTTGGAGTCCGGTAAACAAATCAAATCCGTTACTTTACAGTGGTTTTCTATAGTCATGTTCAACGTGTTACTTTTTTTCATATCAACAATCTAGTATTCATTTTTATCCATGCTAATTTTCAATAGCACCATTTGCACTCAACCCATCATTTTTTATTTTCTGAAGGGGGTTTACGAACTATCCATACCGAGCAATCGGCGTGCACCGAGATGGACTGGGAAACCGAGCCCAGTAGGAAACGCGTGAACGCACCATGGCCATGTGACCCGACCACGATCAGTTCAGCACCAAATTTCTTCGCCTCATCCAGAATCGTGATTTTCGGAAGACCGTTCACAACAGCTGTCGTAACGGATACACCGGCATTCTTTTTTTGCAATACCTGACCGGCATTCTGTACGATGTCTTCCGCCCTTTTTTCTGCGTTCGACACGGCTTCTTCGTAATAGTTGCCAAGAGTGCCGCCCATTGGAACGGCTCCGGGAGCTGCCAATATGGGATTCTCAAAAACCGAGATGATACGTACTTCGGTGTTGGACGGGAACGGAATTCTCGAAAGTTCTTCGACCGCTGTATCGCTGTATTTCGAACCGTCTATTGCTAATAGTATTTTCATGACATTTTATTTTATGTGCTACTTAATGTTCGTGTAATCAGGTTTAAACAATGCTTATAGGTTTCATTACTTTTCTCCAGTACAGGTGCTCATATAGCCCTGACCAGTACATCCCGAAAGTGAAAGCGAACAAAAGCTCTTCAATAGGGATGCCCAGAACAAGAATATGTGTTAGGTTTTCCAGATTCCAGTACAGCTCCACATATTGGGGGTAAAACGGAAGTATACTTCCGAAATAGACAAAGTAGAGCAGGGTAAACAGCAAACCCCCGACCCAGATTTTGCCCTTTAGATCGGGGCGGCAGTACAGGGTTGCCAGTCCTCCGAAAAACAAGGCGATGACCCCACAATAAATGTGATTAAGCCCTGTAAAAAGGCTTAGTGCCCCAAAAACCAGGACAGGAACAAAAAGAATGTAAACATGGAGCGAATGCCTCCGGTGGCTTCTTTCCGTATGCGGCATTTCAACAAACCTTCTTTTAAAAATAAGGTTGTACAGTACCGTTCCTATACCGCCAATGGCAAAGGAAAAAATAAGGCTTTCTATGTCGAACCCCGTATTTTCCGCCAGATTGAATAGGGAAGGGGGGAGCCAGTACTCGGGCACGAACAGGGGTTCCGTAAGGCCAAAGGGCATGGTGATCCAA
>CAJQMW010000144.1 GCA_905479535.1 uncultured Maribacter sp.
TATTTTTCCCAGAGGGTGAGATGTTTACTCTTAAAGAATTAAGAAGCCATCTCCTAAATTACAACAAGGGTCTCTCAAAAGAGCAAAGGGAACAACAAGTAAAAGCTATTGTAACAGTTGAAGCCGAAATCCCTAAAGAGGTACTCGAGGAGGTTGACCGTATTTTAATGGAATATGGTGTTGCGACTATAAACATTGTTGGGCCAGAACCTGCCTATACGGGTAATCTTATGGAAACGGTTACGGAACAATCCCAAATTGAAAAATACAATCGCTTAGCCAAAAAATATAATGCCGTTCCTATTGAAAAAAGAAAAATTCCCTTAGAGGATTTAAAGGTTATGGAATCCATTTACAAAAAGATGACCGCAGCGCAAAAAAAGGAAGCGCAACCCTTTCCAGAGTGCCCACCTAAAGTCAACCAAGACGGTGCGACGAGAAAGCAAATGGCCGTATATAACGCATTGGCAAAAAAATATAATGAAATGGACAGCAACCGTATGAAGATTCTGAAGAAAGATGTGGAGCAATTAAAATATATCTATAGTCTCATGTCCGATAAACAAAAGGCAGATGCAGAACCTTTCCCGGAATTTCCGGAACCACCACCAGCTCCCGATGCACCGGGAATAGATGAAATTAAAGAGGTCCCTCCTCCAAAACCTCCAAAGAACGTTTCGGATGTTGAATATGCCTCAAACCAAATAGAAGATATCATAAAAGAACAAGACCCCTATGATGTAGTCGGAGGGGGGATTAAAATAGGGAAAGTAGGATTACCTGAGCCACCTATAGCACCAACGTACGTGAAGGACATACAACTTGTAAGTCCTCCACCCACACCGAATGAACCTAAATCTCCCTTGGACCATGCTATTGAAATGGCCAAACAGGGCGCTACTTTTTACTATAAGGGGAAGAAGATTACTTCTGACAGGGCCATAGAAATTCTAAAAAATAATACCTATTTAAGTATGGATGTTTCAAAAACGAATGATGAAACCCCGGTTGTTAAAATAACCAAGTATTTGTAATAGAAAACAGCCTTAAAATCTTAAATCATTCACAAAGCCTTCTTTTGGAAGGCTTTTTATGTAACAAAACCCGACAAACACCGTTCTAACCAGTAAATCATCATCAATCAAAAACAGAACTATTATGTTACAAGATTTCTTCATTCTTTGCTCTGGCGCCGATTCCAAAATTTTAAAAACTTGCTCTAAAGGAGAACAAAATAAATATGCCGGTATTGGGGCTACCGTATTTTTCACGGCCATCATGGCCTTTATAGCCAGCAGCTATGCACTTTATACGGTTTTTGACAGCATATATGCGGCAGCCTTTTTTGGATTTATTTGGGGACTCCTGATTTTTAATCTGGACCGCTTTATCGTTTCCACTATAAAAAAACGCGATAATTTCGGACAAGAACTTGTACAGGCGACACCACGGATACTTTTGGCGGTCATTATTGCCGTCGTCATTTCCAAACCATTGGAAATGAAAATCTTTGAAAAAGAAATCAATCAGGTTTTATTGGAACAAAAGAACGAGCTGACCTTGGCGAACAAGGAACAGCTGGCGCTACAATATACGCCCACCGTAGAGCAACTGCATCAAGACATAATTTCCTTAAAATCTGAAATCACTAATAAAGAAATGGAGACCAATGCTTTATATGATATTTACATCTCCGAGGCGGAAGGCACGGCGGGCACCAAATTATTGGGAAAAGGCCCCGTCTACGCAGAGAAACGTGAAAAGCACGATGCCGCACTAGCAGAACTTCAGGCTCTAAAAACCACGAATGCCGAAAAAATAGCAGGAATAGAATCCCAAATAGCATTACTAAATACCGAGTATGCCGAGGTAGTAAAAAATTCTCAACCCATAATTGACGGTTTTGACGGACTCATGGCTCGTATTACTGCTCTAGGCGAGTTGCCTTGGTTTCCTTCGTTCTTCATTTTTCTATTGTTCCTAGCTATTGAAACCTCTCCGATTATTGCCAAACTCCTCGCACCCAAGGGTGAATACGACATTAAATTAGAGGAGGAAGAAAGCATATTATCCTCTTGGGTAGCGCAAAAAGTAGCACAGCGTAAACTCATCGTCTCAACCGACGGGGAAATCAACCAAAAGATATATGAGGATTTAAAAGGGGAGGAAGAGCTTTACGGCTACAAAAAGAAAAAAGCGGAAGAATTACTACGCCTCCAGGCCAATAGTTTTCATAATATTCAAGTGAAAGGCCTTAAGTAGAAAATGAATTCCACTTTCTTTTAATTTTCAGTTAGTTCCAGCCACATTCTTGAATCAGATAAGATTATTGCCAAAAAAGTCAAACCTTTTTTGGAAGGTGGCCTATCTTTACTGGATGGCTTCCTTAAAAAAGGCAAAGAGAAAAAAGAAAAGGTTCTACAACCTCATTATGGTGATTGTCATTATCATTATCATTGCCACTGCATTCATGGTAAATTCGTAGGTGGATTGTTTCTATATGCGATAAAACAAATACCAATCGAGTATCATGATTATCCCACAGCATGAGAACCATTAATAAAAAGAAAGCACTTAAAATTATTGGAAGGTCGTTCCTGTTCCTATTCGTGCTTATTTTAGGAATTATTCTCTTTATAAGAAGCCCTTGGGGTCAAGAAATTATAGTCTCCAAAATAACCGAATATATCTCCACTAAAGCGAATACCAAAATAGCCATTGACAAGCTCTTTGTTACCTTCTCTGGGGATATTCAGTTAGAGGGGCTATATCTAGAGGACCAGGCCGGGGATACTTTACTTTACTCCAAAAATTTACGATTAGACCTGCCAATTTATCCCTTACTGTTCAAAAACGAATTGAGCATAGACGATGTAGTCTCGAAGGGTTTGGTGGCCAATATAAAAAGGGGCTTAGACCCCGATATTTACAATTTCACTTTCTTACCTAATGCGTTTTCCACACCATCGGACACTACAAGCACAACGGAACCCATGTCCATTTCTTTGGGAGATTTCAATATTGAAGATTGGAAAGTAGATTACAACGACTCCTACCTTGGAATAGACCTTTCTACAAAACTGGGAAAACTAAATACCTCAATATCGGCATTCGACTTGGAAAAAACGAAATACGATATCTCCAATTTCAGCTTGGAAAATACCAATATTAGTTATGTTCAGACCCATGCTTTTCCGGCAAATAATGATACCACCAGTACTCCGCTACCCTATATTGATGTTGGCGAATTTAGTCTCGATGCCATTACTGTAACCTATCGATCCCAAAGTGATGGAATAGATACAAATCTAAAACTGAACGAGATAATTCTAACTGATGTTTTAGCCGATGTATCGAACAAGACCTATAAAACGGATGCCCTTATTCTTAAAAACTCGGATATAGCGTTGCATCTTAGGGATAGGGGAGCACAAACTACACAAGCAGAGATCAACTCCGTAAAGTCAGACCAGTTCCAATGGCCAGAATTTGTCCTGGCAGCTACTAATATCAACTTGGCGAACAACAGCGTTGCTTTTACTCAAAACGGTGTCCCACAAAACCCGACCCAATTTGATGCGAACGCCTTTAAAATACAAAAACTGGTGCTCGATGCCTCCGGTTTTGAGTACCGACCGGAAAAATTCAGCCTAGAGGTTGATCAACTATCCTTTAATGAACCAAGCGGTATCCGATTGAATGGATTAGCTTTTAAAGCCGGACTTACGGACACCTCGGCCTATCTATCCGATCTTGCACTTCAATTGAACCACAGTACTGTAAACGCAAATCTAAAAGTTGACTTCAAATCTCCAGATCAAGCCATTAAAAATCCCGAGCAAAGCGAGCTATTCGCAGAATTGAAGAACCTTTCTGTAGAAACCAGTGATGTACGGCGGCTCTTACCCGACTTAACATCCAACGTATATTTAGATTCCCTAAGTAGTAAACCGATTACAGGGACCGTATACGCCAAAGGGAACTTAAAAAGGGTAGACGATTTTAATGCAGATCTTTCCTGGGGAAAAGCGACCCTTCTTTCTGCCTCCGGTAATCTATCAAACCTTATGCGGATAGACTCCATACAGTATGATTTGAACAATGTTCGCCTTACGAGTTCGCAAACCGATATCAGCAAGTTTGTGTCGGAGAAAGGCTTGGGAATTGCTATCCCTAAAACCGTAACCGTAGAAGGTTCCCTGGCCGGAGGTACCACCAGTGTTTGCACAGACGCATTCCTAAAAATCCCGGAAGGTAAAGCCAATGTGGACGGTTCTGTAGCATTCGGGAAAAGCGTAGGTTTTCAAGGGGCCATAGAAATGGATAGCGTACAACTAGGGAAGTTGTTAAAAAACGACCAATTAGGCCGTATTTCGCTGCGAGTGGAGGGCTCGGGATATGGAACTGGTTTGGAAGATTTAGACGCCAAGATCAAGGGTAGGGTTTCACAATTTGAACTGAATGGCTACAACTACGGCGATATTCTAATTGATGGAGATGTGGCAAACGGGTCAGGAACGATATCGGCAAATATAAAGGACCCCAACTTGAATATGAATGTCGAAACCAAGTTAAACCTAAGCAAGGAAAATACCCATATCACGTTGACCTCCAACATTATTGGGGCAGATCTCAAAAATCTGGGTTTCACTGCAAACGACATTAAAATTGCCGCGAACGTTAACGGGACTTACACGGGAACTCCATCCGATTTTACGGTAAAAACCACCATAAACGATGGTATTGCCGTGGCTTATAACGAACAATATCAGGTGGAAGAAATTTCTATGCGGGCACATATTGAGGATTCTATAACAGATGTTTCTATAAGTAGCGGGTTTGTTAACGGGGAATTGTACTCGAACGCTTCCCCCAATAGAATAAATAATGCACTAAAAAATCAACTTGAAAATTATTTTAGTGCCGATAGTATTACCACTGCAGATGATTATGTGAACGCTGAGTTGAAGCTTTCGCTAAGACCTACCCCCATAATTACAAAAGTATTTTTTGAGGGCTTCACGGATTTGGATTCTTTGAACGTTGATGCTGCAT
>CAJQMW010000145.1 GCA_905479535.1 uncultured Maribacter sp.
TTATCAAAGGAAGATTTGCTAAAAATCAACAAAGCCGTTCAACTATTGGAGCTTTCTAGCCTAATCGACAAAAAATGCTATGAATTGAGTGATGGCCAGTTACAACGCGTTTTAATTGCGAGAGCTCTGGCACAGGATACGGATATCATACTTTTGGACGAACCTACCACTCATTTGGACCTCTATCATAAAGTCCAGATTTTTAAACTTTTAAAATCCATTGCCCATACGACCCAAAAGACCATTTTATTTACGAGTCATGAAATGGATATGGCCATACAATTGTGTGATAAAATGTTAATTATGGACGGTAATGGCAATCCATTTGAAGAACCTTGCGTTCTTATTGAGAATGAATCTTTTGAGGGTCTTTTTCCCTCAGATACCGTGAAATTTGATGCAAGGACAGGGGGGTTTAAGATTCAGAAATAAGTTTTAATTTGATAATAGCTTACTCAAGCGGACAACCCTAATGCCCGCTCAAGGGGACAGTACACGAAACGACCTTTTTAACTAGTGATCTTAAATAGTTTATTAGATATTTTCTAAGACCAAAAAGCATGATATATTTTTGATTTGAAATTGTCCCCTTGAGGGGACCATAGGGGTGTAAAACGAGTGTTTGCCAAAATCTCACAATTCCTTAGATTGCACTTCGACCCAAACTCGTATCTTTACTTCAAACACTTTTGAACAACTAATGAACGAGACATTACTCTACATCATCATTGCCCTTGTTTTCTTTGCAGTTGGCTATTTTCTAGGAAATTATATTCAAAACCTAAAGACAAAGTCCAAACAAAGTGCCTTAGAGGAACGGGAACAACAAATGCACAACAATCTTACCGTGCTAGAGCAAAGATTAAGGGATTCTGAAGAACATAAAATACAGTTACAAGGTGAAAAAGAACAGCTTGGAAACCAGATTGTCCGCTATCAAGCCGATTTAGAAAACCTACAACTCAAAAATAGGGAACAAAAGGAAGAGGTTGAAAAGCTTCAGGAGAAATTTACCAAAGAATTTGAAAATTTGGCCAATAAGATACTGGAGGAAAAGAGTCTAAAATTTACGGAGCGAAACGAAAAAAACATAAGAAATATCCTGACTCCGCTAAATGAAAAAATTCAACTTTTCGAGAAAAAGGTAGAAGAAAGTCAGAAGGAAAACATCAGTATTCACTCCGCACTCAAAGAGCAACTACTGAACTTGCAAACCCAAAACCTTAAAATAACACAAGAAGCTGAGAATTTAACAAAGGCACTAAAAGGGGATAGCAAAATGCAAGGGAATTGGGGCGAGTTGGTGCTGGAACGTGTCTTAGAAAAATCAGGTCTTGAAAAAGACAGAGAGTATACCGTACAACAAAGTTTTACCAGAGAAGACGGTTCCCGGGTATTACCGGATGTAATCATTAACCTACCCGATGGCAAAAAAATGATTGTGGATTCCAAAGTTTCATTGACCGACTATGAACGTTATATCAATGCCGATGAAGAAGTGCAGGAAAAATACCTCAAAGACCATATCAACTCGCTCAGAAGGCACGTGGACCAGTTATCGTCTAAAAAATATGAAGATCTGTACGAAATGGAGAGTCCGGATTTTGTATTGATGTTCGTTCCCATAGAGCCGGCATTTGCCATAGCGATAAATAATGATAGTTCCATTTATAATAAGGCGTTTGAGCAGAATATCGTCATCGTGACCCCGTCTACCCTACTGGCCACTTTAAGGACCATTGATAGTATGTGGAACAACGAGAAACAACAGCGGAACGCCATTGAGATAGCCCGTCAGGCAGGTGCGCTGTATGACAAGTTCGAGGGATTTGTGGGCGATTTGACAAAAGTTGGCAAAAAAATGGACGATGCGAAGGACGAATATAAGGGTGCCATGAATAAATTAGTGGAAGGCCGAGGAAATATTATTACCAGTATACAGAAACTTAAAAAAATGGGGGCTAAAGCCAAGAAATCAATTCCGGAACCTATATTGAAACGGGCCATGGAAGATGAGTTTGAAGACGAAGAACCCAAACTAAAATTATAAAATGAAAAAGATATTGTTCCTTTTTATTGGCGGAGTTTTACTGCTCTTGGCGCTTTTTTATGCCTTCAATTATTTCGTACCCTATAGTGAAGGCGTCCGTTCCGGAGAACTGATTAAAATCAGTAAAAAAGGAGTTATCGTAAAAACATGGGAGGGCGAAATTAGCCAAGGAATATCCGGTGCCCAAATATTCGCTTTTTCCGTTTTGGACAAAGACCGGGAAGTCATAGATAAATTACAGGAATACCAAGGGCGTTACGTTAAGGTGGGCTACACGGAACGTTTTTTTACCTTCTTTTGGCTCGGTGATACTAAATATTTCATTACTAAAGTTGAACAGGAGCAGTCACCACATTTTAGAAATTAATGGAAGAGTTTAAAAGTGTAAGAGAATCGCGTGTTTCCATTACGGAGCTTATGCTCCCTTCACATTCCAATTTTGGAGGTAAGGTACACGGTGGTCATATTTTGAACTTAATGGACCAGATAGCCTTTGCCTGTGCTTCAAAACATTCAAGACGTTACTGTGTAACGGCTTCCGTTAACCGGGTAGACTTTTTAAATCCCATTGAAGTAGGGGAATTGGTCACCTTGCGGGCATCCGTCAACTACACAGGGAGAACTTCCATGGTAATTGGTGTTCGGGTAGATTCAGAAAATATTACGACCGGCAAGAGAAGACACTGTAATTCCTCCTACTTTACCATGGTGGCCAAAGACGAAAAGGGCCAGAGTGTTCCAATTCCCGGACTCTTGGTTACCGATAAACAAGGGGTTAGGCGTTTTGCCAGAAGTAAGTATCGTAAGGAATCTGCCTTTAAAAGGGATACCAAATTCGATGAAAACAATTTTGACGTTGAAGAGTTTATGGAAATGTTGAAATCTGAAAATTGCAAACTTAATCTGTAGCGATACCTTTCGCCGCACTTTGATCCAAAAACCAAATTAAGTTACCTGATTCAGGCACTACCAGACTTGCGGGATAATCCCGGTGATTGCCTGTTTTATTCATGATTTCCGTAACCTTTTCTTGCTTACTTTCTCCGGTTACCAAAAAAACAACCTCCTTGGCCTTATTGATAACCTTACCGTTTATAGAAACCCTTTTCTGACCGGAATTGGGATGTGTGGCCACGACACAATGGTCCGGTGCATCCCATAACTCTATCTCATGTGGAAATATGGATGCGGTATGGCCATCGTCACCCATACCCAAGATCACCAAATCAAACTGTGGTATATCCTCTACCCTATCCAAATTTATTTCCAAAAGATTTGCATAACGCATCGCCTCCCCTGTTGGATTATTTTCTCCCAGAATACGATGGATATTTTCTTCGGAAACGTCTATTTTCGAAAACAGATGATCCACCGTCATTTTATAGTTACTTTCCTCATCAGTAGGAAGAACGCACCGTTCGTCACCCCAATAAAAGTGTATTTTGTTCCAATCGATTTTATCGTCAAAATCCGAAGCAAGCATATCAAATACTATTTTAGGGGTACTTCCTCCAGATAAAGCAATATGAACCGTTTCTTTATCGGAAACAAAATTCGCCAAATAGCAACAAAATGCTTTTGCTACTTCTTGTTTATCCTTATATATTTTTAATTCCATATTCTAAATTTAATTGCTATGAAGGTCTCGACTGCGCTCGACCGGACATTCCAATCGAATACCTCACGGTCTAACTTAATTAATGAGGCAGTATTAAAAAGGAAAACATGAATTCAACAGTCAACCGTCAACTAAAATCAGCAAATCACACAGAATCCTGGGTCGTCCGCTAAATTTTCACTTGGGTTACGCCACATCCCCAAGCCTTCTATAAGATCATCTGCATTCTTGGGGCCCCATACTCCCGCGGAATAGCCATAAATTTTGGCATCGGAGTTTTTCCAATACTCCAAAATAGGGTCAACAAAGGCCCATGCAGCCTCAACTTC
>CAJQMW010000146.1 GCA_905479535.1 uncultured Maribacter sp.
ATCATTAAATCGCCCTTGCCACCCTCCAATATACCTGCCTTTCCCATAATGGATACCGACGCAATATTCAGAAAAATGGTTTTTTTCTTTTTATCCTCATAAGGCTTGAGAAGCTCGTCTATAGTTTCATACGCTTGTTCACCGAAGGCATAATCCATTACAAATATAACAGGTTTTTCGCCATTAGGATTCTCCTTGAAATCATAACAACAAGCATCTTCGCTAAACTTCGCCGTATCGAATATCTGAACATCAATATTGGTTCCGGAAGTGTCATCCAACATTATCATTCCGTTGTTCTCCGCCATTTCAACTACGCTGTTCCTTATGTTTGAGTTTTCTGGAACACTAAGTGCCTCATAAATTTTGAGCGAATTGGAATCGGAGAACCCTTCTTTTAAGGCATTACGGGCAAAAAGTGAATTCATGACACTATGCATGTTCGCCGAAATAATATGGATGGGCCTGTTTAAAAGATTATTCCGTTTTAGGGCATCCTTGATATTAGTCGCCCATCGCTCCCCATGAATGTGATGGCCCAACCTTTCTCGTAATAGCGCGCTGAACGTTATCGTTCTTTTATCGCCCGAAAGTTCCTCCTCCAAGGATAGTTTTCCCAACCAGTAAACAATTTTGAGAAAACGGTCCGGATTGGTCTTGGTACTTAATTTTTCATATACCTCAAGAATTTCCTCAAAAGATCTTCCAAGGATATTGGCCGTGTGTATTATAGCAATTTCCCTCTCCGACAAGGAAAGTTCTTCCTCTTTGATACTGTTCGCCAGTTTTTGCCAATCTCGAATAGTTTTTTCCGTATCGGGTATTAAAACCCTTTTACAAATTTTCTCGGACTCTATAAACAAAAAAGTGAGGTGCGTAAGGATATCGTAAATGTCCGATCTACCCCTAGTAATCTCAATGTTCATCTGTTCATCGTCAATTCGATAACAGTTTCGCCTTCTTTTTGGGGGGATAATCGGGTTTATATGGGAAATCCCATAGCCTTCATCTGAAGTTAGGTTGATGAACCTGCATTGCTCGATACCTTCGGGGAGTCTTTCCAGAACATAAATAAGACCGTTGAGCTCTGCCTTTTCTTCTGCAACGGAACCATATATCTCTGGCCGTAACAATAACAATGCATCTTTCAAGGCTTCACCAGAAACTCCATTGGGCTTGTAGAACCCCCTGTTGAAAAGGTGCCGCATGGTAATATATAAGCGTTCAATGGCATTGGTGGATTCCTGAGCGCGGGTGGTTGTTACTGCTTTTCCCAATTGAAGAATTTCGAACAAAACTACGATTAAAATTTTTAAAATCTAAGCCGGCTCTAGTCCACTTTTTGCTCCTGTAGACCATCTGCCAAAACCCTATCGTTAGAAAGGCGTTGCACCTTGTTTTGTCCTCCTAACTTGCCCAATCCTTTCATGTACTCCCTAAACCCACCTATTTTTATAGGTGTGATTTTCAATGGTTGAAGTATTTTGCCGGAGATTAAATCAAAATAATAGCTGTTTTGTTTTTGTAGGGATTTATCCAAGAGATCAATGAAAGTATTCAGATCGGTCGGTGCCTTCTCAAATTCGATAAGCCACTCATGATAGGGCAGTTCGTCTTTCTCCGGGGTTATTTGTGGAGCTACTGTAAACTCATTGACCTTTGCATCGGTCTGCTTCATAGCTTCGGACATAGCCTCTTCTACTTCCTTTGCGATCACATGTTCCCCAAAGGCTGAAATAAAGTGTTTTATTCTTCCTGAAACGATGATTTTAAACGGATTCCTTGAAATAAACCGGATGGTATCCCCTAAGTTATATGCCCAAAGTCCCGCATTCGTGGAGATAATCATTACATAATCAATATCTAGTTCGATGTCATTTAATGTCAATCTCTTTCTGTTTGCATTAAAAAATTCGTCCGCTTTTATGAATTCATAGAAAATACCGGAATTAAGTAAAAGCAACATGCCCTTTTCAGTTTGCGAATCTTGATATGCGAAAAAACCTTCGCTGGCCGGAAATAGTTCTATACTTGCCACTTTTCTACCTATTAGCTCCTCAAACTTCTTTCTGTAGGGTTCATAATTAACTCCGCCATAAATAAAAAGTTCAAAGTTCCTAAAAAGGTCACCAATATCCCGATTGGTATTTTCCTGTAGCTTTTCAAAATACATCTGTACCCAGGATGGAATTCCCGCAATAACGGTCATATCCTCATTTTTCGTCTCTTCCACAATAGCGCTGACCTTTGTTTCCCAATCGGCTATGCAGTTGGTTTCCCAGCTTGGCAACCTGTTTTTTTGGAGGTAGTTTGGTACATAATGCGCGGAGATTCCTGAAAGCCTGCCTAATTTAATGCCGTTTTTTTCCTGAAGTTCCGGACTGCCTTGTAAGAAAATCATCTTCCCATCTACAAAGTCCGCCTTGCCGGTTTCGTAGATATAGTTGAGAATTGCGTTTCTGGAGGCCTCCACTTGATGTTTTATGGATTCTTTGGTAATTGGAATATATTTTGCCCCAGATGTAGTCCCGGACGTTTTGGCAAAATAAATTGGTTTTCCTGGCCAAAGAATATCCTGTTTTCCATCCACAACGTCATTAACATAAGGTTTCAGCTCCTCATAATCACGGATAGGCACTTTGTCCGCAAAATCTTCAAACGATTGAATGTGCCCAAAATCGTGGTCCAGGCCAAATTTGGTCTTACAGGCAGTATCAATGAGCTCTTTGAATACTTTTTTTTGGGTATCGATCGGGTGGTCTACCCATTTGGATGTCTTAATTGCTATTCTCTTCGCAAAAATCTTTGCTGCTAAAGCTTTTAGTGACATTCTTCTTAGTTAAAGTCTATGAAATCAAGTGGGTTTAAAGGGTTGCCATTATCCCACAGCTCAAAATGCAAGTGTGGTCCTGTAGTAAATTCTCCCGTATTTCCAACGGAGGCTATCACCTCGCCTGCACGTACTATGGAACCTTGTTGTTTGGCTAAAGAACCATTATGCTTGTAAACACTTAATAACCCTCCTTCATGTTCAATGATGATGACGTAGCCGGTCTCTGTAGTCCATTCTGAAAAAATAACCATTCCATTTGCAACGCTTTTGACCGGGGTATCTTTTGGTGCCACCACATCCACAGCATAATGTCTCTTTTCTGCATCATAATTCATGGATACCGTTCCTGATATAGGTGGAAAAAGTATGAGGTTCCTATTGTCCGTGTTGCGCTCAAATAAGTTGTACTTATCCTCCAAAGCTACCTCGGCCCTAAGTAAGGAATCTTCTTTTATGGGAGTTAGATCAATTGAAGATGGGTCCAGTTTAAATTGTTGGAACAAGGAGTCCCTATTAGTTTCACTGTTTTCAATGTCCCCCTTGAGTACCATTCGAATATTATCCAAATACCTATTGGTATAATTTAAGGTTCTCACCAATGAATCGGTCTTATAAGTAAGTTCGGTCGCTTCTTTTTTCAATTTAGTGGATGAATATCCAGGAATATATTCGCGTAAAGGGGTAAAGGCGATTAATAAGATAGTCAGGACAATTAAACCAATCATAAAAAGGGAGCCTGTTACAAAAACGTTAAGCCTACTTAGTTTAAAGGATATCTTCTCTTCAAAAGTATTTTCGTTCAGAATTACCAAACGATACTTGTGCAGTAGTTTCCGCTTTATTTCCTTTCTTTTCTTAACTTTTTTGGCCATTGTTACAAAGATAGACTTACCAACTAATATAGGAATACTTCAATATAAAAATAAGTTCCAAACAGAATAGTTACGGTCTCTAAGTTTATACGTATTAAAACACCTTTTTGGGTCAAGGCAATTAATATTTTAGGCTTACGTTAATATTCTAGTAACCTGATCCAGTTTTTTGTACCTTTGAGAACCGTAAATTGATATACCTATGACAATTTTAAATATATTTTTAGCAATCGGTCCGTGGCAAATAGGCATCGTTGTTCTTGTTGTTCTTTTATTATTTGGAGGCAAGAAAATACCAGAATTAATGCGAGGTCTTGGTAGTGGCATCAAAGAGTTCAAGGATGCATCAAAGGAAGACGAAGCCATTGAGGAGAAAAAGAAAGAATAGTTTCTTTAAGATTATACATTTTTGAAAAACGTCCCCTAATTAATTATGGGACGTTTTTTATTTTTTCAAGTACTGGGTTAAATCTAATGATTACCGTGAAAATTAAACTTTTTCTTCCCTTTTTTCAACCGCTACCCCTCGTTTTTAAGGGGTTTTTTCAGTTAGGCTATAGCTCAAGTAAACAGTATTCAAGCCTACACGACAAAAATACTCTCTTTCACAACAAAAAATAATACGCTTTACGGATTAGGTTTAATTTCGAAATACTAAGACTGGATAAACACCCTTAGCTATGCGCTTAAATTTTAACGAAATTTTGTTGTCATCAATAAATGGCAGTCAAAACCCACTAAGCATGAAGAATGGTATTGCCTGCTTTGTCTTTGTGTTTTTGCTTTCTTTCAATGCTGGGGCACAAAATTTTCAAGAGGAACTTTCTGAGGAAAAGACATTGGCCCAACAATCTCCAGAAAATAATTCGTACTCCCCTCCCATGGATGTTTCGGAGCGTGATGCTTTTGAGAATGCCGCTAATACGCAGGACATACCGCATCGAACTTTTGAAAATTTAGATGGTGTAGAAGACGGATATTACATCGTTGTAGGGGTTTTCAGTAAAACCGGGAAGCTTGGAAAACAAGTGCGGAAATTTAAGAGAAGAGGCTTTGATGCCGGATACCTTTCAAATCCTGATACGAACTTGAATTATCTGTACTTGAATCGGTATGATTCATGGCAAAATGCCTTGGAGGACCGTAGCACGGAATTCAATGGCCGGTTCAGTGACGATTTATGGATTCTAAAGGTTACCAATACCCTAGAAGAAAATAGCGCTATTACACTTGAGGAAATTGATTACGATACGCTACAACAATCGGATATAGATAATACCAAAAATAACGCTCAGAAAATTAGTGTTACAAAAAACACCAAAAATACACCGCAAAGTAAGCTGGTGCAGCGGGCAGATGAATATTTTAACAAGATGTGGTACGCCGAAGCGGCGAAATTATATGAGCAGGCCTTGACTAGGGACAAAGACAATTATTCCTTTGAAACCCTTCAGAAAGCCGGTGACGCGCACTATTTTAATACCAACATGGAGCAGGCGCATAAATGGTATACTATCCTTTATGAGAATTACGAAAAGGAAATGTCCGCCGACAACATCTTTAAATATGCGCACGCTCTAAAAGGTTCCGGAAATTATAGTCGCTCTAAACGATTGATGCGACTTTACAACAGAAAACTTAAGGATGAAAGTACAAGCTCCCCTGAACTACTTTCCGAATTTCAGCGTAATGAAGCTGTTTTGGATAATATTCTAAGTACACCTAAACAATTTGAGATTAAAAATTTAGCTGTAAATTCAGAATATTCAGAGTTCTCCCCAATGTTCCATAATGAAGATGAAATCGTTTTTGCTTCTGCCATGGATTCATCCTTTTTTCATACCAGACGGTATAAATGGAATAATCAACCCTACTTGGACCTATACACGGCAAAACTTAACGAAGAGTCATCAGAACTAAAGAACGCGATAAAATTTTCAAAGAAGATAAATACCAAGTTTCACGAGGCCGCAGTAACCTTTTCTCCTGATAATGAAACAATGTACTTTACCCGTAATAATTATGGTAAAAAGCTTAGAAGGGATAAAAAAGGCATAAATCACCTTAAGATTTATAGGTCTCAAAAAAATGACGGGGAATGGACCGAGGCCACTGAGGTTTCCTTTAATAGTGACGATTACTCTACCGGACACCCTGCCCTTAGCAAGGACGGTAAGCAACTATACTTTGTGTCGGATATGCCAGGAAGCATAGGTGAGACCGATATTTTTGTCGTGGATGTCCTTGATGACGGAAGTTTTTCCGAACCCAAAAACCTAGGGCCAGAAATCAACACGGAACAAAAGGAAATGTTTCCTTTTATAAATGACAAAAAGCTGTATTTCTCATCGAACGGACACGTAGGGCTAGGTGGTTTAGATGTCTACGAAATCGCTTTTGGGGAAGGGGATGGGTTTCTGGAAGTCCGTAATCTAGGTACTCCTGTTAACAGTAATAAAGACGATTTCTCCTATATCATAAACGAGGAGACCCAAAAAGGGTTCTTTGCCTCCAATAGGGATGGCGGTAAGGGTGGCGATGACATCTATTCCTTTAAAAAGCTCATCATAGAGGAAGTACCTGAAAACTTGAACGCCATA
>CAJQMW010000147.1 GCA_905479535.1 uncultured Maribacter sp.
GCACGGTCGTTTAAATTAATCAGCAGCTTTAATTCCCTGCCATTTGTTATTTCAGGATCATCTATACCTACTACCCAGGGCTTTTCTTTAATTTCATTCCTGCCTTTGGCAACCAATTCACCACCTACCTCTATCAAATAGTTTTCTATCCCCTTATTATCTAGCATAACCGCTAACCTATCAATGGCATAGCCTTTGGCAATGGCATTGAAGTCAAAATACATATTGGGCTGTGTCTTTTTAATTCTACCGTTTTTAGTGAGCGATACTTTTTCAAAACCCACATAATTTAGAAGACTGTCAATTTTAGCGCTATCCATTTCAATCTTCCTCTCCGGGCCAAAACCCCATGCGTTTACCAACACACCCACGGTAGGATCAAAATATCCATCCGTAGCTTTATAGATTTCTTTAGAAAGACTAAAGACTTCCTGAAACATATGGTCGACTTCTATGCTGGTATCTCCATTGTTTATTTTAGAAATATCCGAATCGGGAATATAGGTAGACAACGATCGATTAACCGCTTCAAAAACTGAATCTATTTCTTTTTCGAAATGTTGCTCTCGATTGGAAAAGTAAATTACGCTATACGTTGTTCCCAAAGCTTTTCCCGTAGATACATTTTTAAGGGGATTACCCCCGTCGCATGCAACGAACAGCACACAGGAACAGATTATAAAATACCACTTCATTCTCATATCAAAACTAAACCATCATAATCCACAATATATGCTTCGTTCAAATAAACAGGGAGGTTATAATCCTTCGAATTCACCAGGCCCACAGGTGCATAATAGGTAGCTGCTTCAAACTTTAAGGCATGTTCCTTCATCTTGTTCAAATCTGCCCTATAGAATTCCAAATCTTTTGGATCTCCTGGGTACTGGATACTTTTCACCACAATAAAGTGAAGTTTTTTATCCTTGGTACAAACAAACTGTGGATTCTTTTTTAGTGTACTATTGACCGATAAAAATTCGAATCCATCGGCTTCCAATTGCTTGCCAACAATATTCATGGCTAAATTATGTAGTTCTTGTGCCGTTAATGGTTGCATTTACACCTCCTTTAATCCCTCCTTACTAGGAGTGAGATAAAAAAACCGATAGCTACACCGCTACCGGTTTAAAATTTTATTTTCGTACTGCTTGGCAATACATAAATAACGCTTAGCGTTTAGCCTCCGAAATCATCGAAACGGATATGCTCATCCGGGATACCAAAGTCCTCGCCCATTTTCTGAACCGCTTTGTTCATTAGAGGTGGGCCACAGAAATAAAGCTCAATATCCTCAGGAGATTCATGATGGTTCAAATAGTTTTCGATAACGCAATTATGAATAAAACCTACAAAACCATCTCCAGGGGCGTCTATATCTTCTTTAACCTTCCAATTGTCCTCTTCCAAAGGCTCGGAAAGTGCCATGTAAAATTTGAAATTAGGAAAATCCCTCTCCAAAGCTTTAAAATGATCTATATAAAATAATTCCCTTTTTGATCGTCCACCATACCAGTACGTCACCTTTCTGTTAGTCTTTAAAGTTTTAAATAAATGATATAAATGCGAACGCATAGGTGCCATTCCTGCACCACCGCCCACGTATAACATCTCAGAATCCGATTCGTTGATAAAGAACTCACCATAAGGACCTGAAATGGTGACATCATCACCTTCTTTTAAAGCGAAAATATACGATGATGCAACCCCTGGGTTAACATCCATCCATCCATTCTTTGACCGATCCCATGGTGGTGTCGCAATACGAACGTTCAACATAATTTCCCGTCCTTCCGCTGGAAAAGAAGCCATTGAGTATGCCCGTTCTACGGTTTCCGGATTTTTCATTACCAAGGGCCACAAATTAAATTTATCCCATTCCGCCTGAAATTTATCCGGAGTCTCATGCTCCTCTGGGTGCGCAGTAATATCGATATCCGAGTATTTAACTTCACACTCTGGGATTTCAATTTGAATATACCCTCCAGCCTTATAGCCCATATCCTCTGGTATCTCCACCACAAATTCTTTAATAAAAGATGCAACGTTGTAGTTACGGACCACTTTGGCGGGCCATTTTTTGATACCAAAGACTTCTTCGGGAATGGTGATTTCCATGTCCTGCTTTACCTTAACCTGACAGGCCAAACGCGCTCCTTGGTTCAGTTCTTTTTTTGAAAAATGCGGAGTTTCCGTGGGTAACGCCTCACCGCCACCTGAAAGCACATGGCACTCACATTGAATGCATGTTCCACCACCACCACAAGCCGATGGTAAAAATACCTTCTGATTTCCCAAGGTAGATAACAAAGTCCCTCCAGAAGAAACCTCTATTTTTTTCTCCCCGTTTATGGTTAAGGTCACCGGTCCCGAAGGAGACAGTTTTTCCTTTGTAAACAATAGCAACGCCACCAATACCATCAAAAGTATTAGAAAGGCAACTACCGTAATCAATATCGTTCCACCTGTACTTGCAGCTAAAATCATTCCTATTCGTTTATATCGTTGTAAGAGATCTCCTTTTCGTCTATCTCTTCTTTAGTTTTGCTTACCTCATCAACTGGTAAAATTTCCTCTTCTACCTTTATTTCAACCGTTGTTTCGGGTGTCTCTACAGAATCGTCCCCACCGGTCAACATACCGCCAAAACTTTGAAAGCCAATACCCATTAATCCAGTGATGATAAATGTTATTCCCAATCCACGTAATGGAGCAGGCACGTTGGAATATCTAATCTTTTCTCTAATCGCGGCAATGGCCAAAATTGCCAAGAACCAGCCGATTCCAGAACTCACGCCATAATTGAACGCTAAACCAAAAGTCTCGATCTCCCTTGCCTGCATAAATAAGGAACCCCCTAAGATGGCACAGTTTACGGCTATTAATGGCAAAAAGATACCAAGAGCGTTGTACAATGAT
Source organism: uncultured Maribacter sp. (assembly GCA_905479535.1). GTDB lineage: Bacteria > Bacteroidota > Bacteroidia > Flavobacteriales > Flavobacteriaceae > Maribacter. Next base: position 2,920 of record CAJQMW010000147.1, read on the forward strand.
GGAGAGAATTTCTCTACTACTATTTCCACCAGTTGCACCATCGTAGCAATGGTCGCTATAAAAAGGATAAAGGATAAAAAGCTTAGGTTGTATTCTGCGTATTCGGGTCCCAACCAAGCCAGCGCCCCATCTTGTAATAAATACTTGTCCAACAACCAGTTCAACGGAACGGTAACGGCCAGTACGAAAATTACTGCGGCACCAAGACCTACTGCTGTCGCAACCTTTTTAGAAACGGCCAAATAAGAACACATCCCCAGGAACACGGCAAATACCATGTTATCAATGAAAATGGACTTAAAAAATAATTCTATATGCTCTAACATAATTCCTTTTTATTGTCTTGTTAGTTTTCTTCAACTAAGGCCGGATTCCTTGTACGTTGTACCCAAATGATAATACCGACCACAATTAATGCTGCAGG
>CAJQMW010000148.1 GCA_905479535.1 uncultured Maribacter sp.
GTGATTTTTGTTCGCTTGATGAAGGTATCCTTTACCTGCGGGTTCACGACCAAATCCACGTACCGTTGGCGGTAACGTAATTCTGGATCATTAAATTCGTCATACGTCTTTCCATCGGCATCTTTCTTGGGGAGGGGTAAAGGCCTTAATGCTTTGCTCAACATTTTAAAGTTTTTCACCATCACGGTTTTTTCCCCTACTTGGGTCGTGAAAAGCTCACCTTCTATTCCGATGATATCACCAATATCAAGCAGTTTTTTGTAAACCTCATTATATAAGGTCTTATCCTCACCGGGACATATTTCGTCACGATTAAAATATACCTGTATTCTACCATCACTATCCTGCAACTCGGCAAAAGAGGCCTTTCCTTGTATACGTCTGGACATTAATCTGCCTGCAACGGTAACCTTTTTACCTTCGGTATAATCCGATTTGATTTTCTTGGAAGTACTATCAATGGGATATAAAGCTGCTGGGTATGGATCAATGCCCAAAGCCCTGAGTTTTGTCAATTTTCCCCTTCTTATTACTTCTTGTTCCGAAAGTTGCATGTTCTGGTTGTTAAGGCTGCAAATATAGGTAGTCTACGCTAATGTGACAATTTGATAATATGAAAATGAAACAATTGGTTTTTGGGAAAGTCATCCATTGATCGAGAGGTGGGTTTTGTATAAAGGTATATGAACATATTTTGTAACAAATTGGGTAATTTTACGTCAAATAAGTATACCTGTCCCGCCGAAGGGTGGGATCAATCAAAAATCCTACAACTATGAGTTTAATTCGTGTGCTTTTGGCCATTTTGTTTCCACCCTTATCGGTTATAGGAAAGGGTTGTGGGTCATTTTTAATCGTACTGCTTTTGACCTTTTGTGGCTGGGTGCCTGGAGTCATTGCCGCTTTGGTAATACTTAATAACCCCAATTGATAATTGTACCTTTGTAGTAATGAACAAGAATGTTGCACTTCAAGATTTTGGCCTTAAAGATTACAAGGAAACTTGGGACTATCAAGAAGTATCTATGCCGACCATGACCGAAAAACCATTCCCCAGCACTAAAGGGTGCGGTTTTTTCTGCCTTTTAGAATTGAGTTTGTGGGTAAGGGAAAATCAAGAGAGTATCCGTTCGATCATTATGTGTAAGAAAAGTGGACCCTTAAAAGAAGAAGGAATGCATGCCGGTGCTATGGCAGATAAGTTTGCTTTCGCTAACTTATTGCGGAAAACACAAACTCCACAGGAAGAGAAATTGTGGGAATTCTTAAAAATTAAGCCACGAGGATTCAAATTTCGAAGGCAGCATCCGTTTAAGGACTACATACTTGACTTTTAGTGTCATCGAGCTAAACTTGTAATAGAGATGGACGGTCAACAGCATAAATCGAATCTCGATTATGATAGTGAGCGAACGAGTATTATCGAAAGTTATGGGTTGAAGGTAATCCGGTTTGAGAATAACGAAATAGACAATAATTTTGATAAGGCAAAAGAGAAGTTGATAAAATTTTTAAAAGCAGATGACAATTTTCCCTCCCTTTAGGGTTGGGGAAAGGAAAATTAATCATTTCTAAATCTATATTTTTATTTTTAAAGTGTGACAAGAAACAAAGTAGTGGAAGTAAAAGATCTCGGATTGAAAGACTACAAGGAAACTTGGGACTATCAAGAGCTCTTATTTCAAAAAACCGTTGATCTCAAAATAAGGAACAGGAGGGAAGAGGCAAATTTGTCTACCCCAAACCATTTTTTATTTGTGGAACATCCACATGTATATACTTTGGGAAAGAGTGGGGATATTGAGAATCTTTTAGTTGATGAGCAATATTTGGAGCAAAAAGGGGCTACTTTTTACAAAATAAACAGGGGAGGTGATATTACCTATCATGGTCCCGGACAGATTGTGGGCTATCCTATTTTAGATCTTGACAATTTCTTTACCGATATACATAAATTCCTGCGTTTTTTAGAAGAAACGGTTATTTTGACCCTTGCCGAATACGGATTAAAGGCAGAACGTTCCAAAGGCGAAACCGGGGTCTGGTTGGATGTTGGCACACCGTTTGCCCGCAAGATCTGTGCGATGGGCGTTCGTGCCAGCCGTTGGGTGACCATGCACGGCTTTGCGTTGAACGTAAATGCCGATCTGGGCTATTTTGATCTGATGATACCCTGTGGGATCAAAGGCAAGGCGGTTACTTCCTTGAATGTGGAATTAGGAAAGCAGGAAGTTTCAATGGCTGGAGTAAAGGAAAAATTGCTTAAACATTTTTCGGACTTATTTGAGGCAGAAATAATAAATCAAAAAACCGGGGTGTAAGCCTCGGTTTTTATTATTTGCCTTGAGTGATTAATACTCCAACCCAAAATAATCCATAACAGCGTAGTAGTCATTAATATCTACCCCTGCTGATTTTAATTCCTCACGAATACTTTCTTTCCCCGTTTTACCTATAGTTGTACTGGTAGATTCGGCAACCACGATTTTAAGCTTGCCTAATTCTACACCTGATACTGACATTAATGTTTGGGTGCCAACTTGGTAAAAATGAACCCAATATTTGCCAACCGCAATATCAACGGCAATGTCATAGAATCCACCAGTGCCATTTGGCCATACGCTGGCTGGTATGGGATAATAGGTGCCGCTTCCAGTGCCATTCTGTAAATAACCGATTATTAGGTCATTATCGACTACTTCCTGGGTAAGTTGAGGTAAATCATTGGGAATAGAAGCCCCAGATTTGCTCGATAGGTCAAAAACATAAGTGTTTACATTGGCGTTGCCGTCTTGCCCATCCTCTCCATCAGTACCGGCTTGTCCTTGTACTCCTGTTTGACCGTCATTGCCATCTATGCCGTCTTGCCCATCCTCTCCGTCGCAGGAAAATATTAGAACAGTGATTAATGACATTAATGCATACTTCGAAAATTTTAGTACATTTTTCATAATTAAGATTTTAAGAATTATTTGTTTTCTTTTTTATAAGATTATAGGAAAAAGGTTAACGCTAAGACGTAAGAAAACCAAACTTAGCCACCCTTTTTATTATGGTATCCAATGGTCATTGGTAATATCCTGAAGGGGTGATCACCATATGCGGATATGCTATTTCATCCAAAGTCTTTTCCCACAGCATAGTCTTGCCCTTGATATTTACAAGGACAATATTGGCCTTATTGTCTCCAGGCACTATGTTGAACAATATAAATGTTGGTCAAAGAAGTAGAACTTTGTTGATGAAGGATTTAGGTCATTATTGGTCATGTACGTATAAGAATCCATCTCTTCACCGGAGAAAAGGTCCAATGTCCTAACTTGAATGTTCGATTCGCCTTCTATACGATGACTTATGTAAACCTTGTTGTCTTCACTATTAATTGCCAAAGGATAAATACCTAGGTACGCGTGTTTCCAGATGAGGTTCCCCGTGCCAACATCAATATTATACACCGTTTCATCGCGTGAATAAAAAATGAAATTGTTTCCCACTTCATAACCCCCAAGAATATTAGGCCCTTGGGTTTCGAAAGTCCAGTTTACGTTTAACTGCTCATCCATTGAAATTACCTCATTGTTCCAGGTCATTGCTATTATTGATGAAGTGCCACCCATCAGTTTTCCGATCCGATCGGTAAAGGGTATTCTATTGTCAATAGTGCCATTGGCCCCATCTATGCTCAAAAGTTCAATTGTAC
>CAJQMW010000149.1 GCA_905479535.1 uncultured Maribacter sp.
GCATCCCGACCGAGTCGCACGAATACCATCCATACCTAAAAAATCATCTTTGAAATCTAAATCAATGGTTTGGATGTATGACTTTCAAGGCGTTTTAGCTGATCTCGGTATTATGATGCTTTATGACAAGCTCACGGGCCCAATATTACATAGAGAAATGGAAGGCTTACCTGATGAAATCAATAATCGTACAAAAGACTTTTTGAATTTCGGGAAATATCTTCGAGCTATGGGAAAAGAAATCGAACAATACCATGACACATTAGAGAGGGCCGGTAAAAAAAATAACTTTGGCTCCTTACCAATTCGAATATTTACCGATGCTATTGGAGAAATTCCAGAAGAAGTTTACAAAGAGTATCTTGAAAGGGGTATAGACCTTAGGAAGACTCAGATTGAAAGCATGAAAATGCAGGAGGAACTCGTTAGTTTATCTTCAAATAGTAAGATTGCAAAATTAAAGGGAAATCATATCTCCATATTTACTAAGAAAGAAAATGCCGATATTATTTGCAAAGAAATAATTGAGCTTTTAGGAGAATTGGAATATTGATTGAATAGCAATTTTGGTTTTATTGTTCTGGTGTTCAAAAAAAATTTATAGCAGAGACAGAATAAATAAAATTTGCCGATTTAAATAGATATAACAACTTGTCCCTAAAAAGGAAGGACACATAATCATAAAAAAACCACGCCTTGGCGTGGTTCAAAATATGATACCGTGGTTACAGGACCTGTACTTGTCCTGCAACGGTTCCTTTTCTTCCTTCTTCCTCTACGTATGCTACTTTGTCTCCTTCGCGTATCTCCGTTCCGTTAAGAGCGGTCGCATGAACAAAGATGTCCTTCCCGGTATCGTCGTTGGTAATGAAGCCATATCCTTTGGATTCATTAAAAAATTTAACTGTGCCCGTCATTCTATTAAAGATTAGATGTTAATATCCCTAATTTAATAAAATTTGCTTAATAGACCTAGTAATGAGGTAGTTAAATAGCTCTAAACTACTTGGAATTCTTTTTTTTCGGCGGCTTTCCTTGCATTTTACGAACATTTTCTTCCGTTAGCATATAGTCGTTCATCTTTTTCCCCTTGCTCTCCTTAATCAAAAATAAAGGCATGGCAATGAGGAACAATAAGACGGTCCCGGAACCAATATATTTATTGGCCAGATCTTCCTGATTTTCATCTAAAGAGAAACCATAAATCATTAGTCCAGAAGAGAGGAAGACCAAAAGTGTGATGAAATACTTCATGATACAAATTTAAGAAATAGGTCTTAAGTTCCCGTAAAATTAATCAATTCCCTGCGATAGGCGGTCAGTAATTTTGATTTGGAGACAAAACCGTAATAGTTTCCTTTTTTCACTACGGGAAGGTTCCAAGCACCACTCTTTTGAAATTTTTCCATAACCTTTTCCATACTATCCTTACCGTACAAGATGACATCTGGAGGCTGGTTCATGAAGGTAGCTACGGTCGTGGAATTATATAGGGCGGTATCGAACATGAACTCCCGAATATCATCCAAAAGGACGATGCCGACCAAAACATTTGCCTCATTGACCACCGGGTAAAGGTTTCTCGTAGATTTGGATACCGAATCGTGTAGCATTTCTCCCAAAAGCATATCCGGATGTACGACTTTAAAATCCTTTTCAACAACATCGTCTAGTTGCATGACCGTCAATACGTTTTTATCCTTGTCATGGGTCAACAAAGCCCCTTTCTCGGCCAATTCACGGGTGTAAATCGTGTAATCCAAGGTATTTTTGGTGATGAGGTACGAGATTGACGCGGTTATCATTAGGGGAACGAAAAGTTCATATCCCCCGGTTATTTCGGCGATTAAGAAAATTGCGGTCAACGGGGCATGAAGCACTCCGGCAATCAAGCCAGCCATTCCAATTAGGGTGAAGTTACTTTCGGATACGGCGAAACCGAGCCCCGAATTGTTAATGACCTTGGCCACAACGTTGCCCAATGCACTGCCCATGACCATGGTAGGAATGAAAATTCCACCGGCACCACCGGCAGCAAATGTTGTGGTCATGGCTACCGCCTTAAAAATTGTAAGCCCGAACAGCAATGCTATTACCACCCAGATGTTATCCATATAAGTTTCAAAAGGAGTAGTTCCCAGGGCAGCAATATGATTTCCTTTCAGGAGATTGTTTATAAAACCAAAACCTTCCCCGTACAATGGGGGAATGAAGTATAACATGATTCCTATGGCGATACCGCCAACCAATAATCGGTATTTAGGACTTTTCAAAGGCTCGAACAATCGAAATATACCAAAGTACATTTTGGTGAAATAAATGGAGGCTATGGCCGTACCCACGCCTAGAACGATGTAGAAAAAGGTATCGGCTATCTGAAAACTATCCGTCAGGGAAAAATAGAAAAGCACTTCGTTCCCTAGAAAAAAGTAGGAGGTAAGTACTCCGGATATAGAGGCCAATAAGAGCGGAAGCATGGACAGCATCGTAAAATCCATACTAAAGACCTCAACCGCAAAAATGATAGCTGCGATGGGAGACTGAAAGATGGAGGCTATGGCACCGGCTGATGCACAGGCAATCAATAGGGAACGGGTTTTCGCGTTTATATGTAAAAAACGCCCCAGGTTTGAACTTATGGCGGAGCCAGAGGCCACCGCTGGTCCCAATAACCCTACCGACCCTCCAAAGCCGACAGTAAGTGGAGCGGTAATCAAAGGGGTAAATATTTTTTTAAGGTCAATGAGGCCTTTCTTTTTGGAAAGGGCGAACAATATGGATGAAATGGCATGTTCCAATTTTTCTTTATGCACAAATTTTACATACAGAAAAACCATAGTAAGGCCTATAATGGGCAGGATAAAGTACAATTGGTTTCTAGAAACTACGATTCCGCTTTCTAGGGAAGATTCAATAAAATATGTAAGGTTTTTGAGCGTAACTGCAGCTAATCCCGCCAACAAACCAACTACCACTGCCATAATATGGACAAAAGTTTTGTTGGAGATATTCTTATATCTCCACTTTATAAATTTGGTGAAGAGCTTTTGTTGTCGGGTTGGCATTAAGGTGTGTTTACAACACTAAAAGTATTAAAAAATCCCGCTAATAGGCGGG
>CAJQMW010000150.1 GCA_905479535.1 uncultured Maribacter sp.
TGCTTTCAGCGTGCTTTTTTTGGTTTCAGGTGGTTTTATATGATATTAAAGATAAATAAAATCCCCATAAAATGGGCATTTGCAGCTATTATAAACCACATGAAACCATAAAGAGACTGACTCATAATCAGGGGGTCCCTGGTTCGAGCCCAGGTGGGACCACATTAAGCAGAAAACTCACGCCATTAGGTGTGGGTTTTCTTTTCTGAAAGAAGCTAAGCGTGCTCAGGCATAACGGAAGAAAAGAGAAACACGCATCGCATAAGCGAGGCGGAGTTCACTATTCGCAGTAGCGGGACCTCTGTAGTTTTACCTCAACAAGTTTTATCGCACTTCAAGTCCCCGAACCCCAACTTTACAAAAAACAGTATCTTGTCAATCACGAAGCAACCACGCTATGGCCACGAACAACACCTCCAAATCTTGGATAAACATTTTAATAGAACTTGTTGAGGTCTTTTTTAAGAGCTCCCGCGCGAGTAGCCGAGGAAGAACATGGCACCAACACGTGGTACCCCATGAAAGGGGCTGGGCGGTACGCCGGGAGGGAAACCAACGCATAACCTCTTCGCACAGACGTCAGGATACGGCGATACGGAAAGCAAAACGACTGGCCAAAAAACATAAATCCGATGTTATTATCCATAGGGCGGATGGCACCATTCGCGACCGGATTGGCTATGATTGAGAGGTGAAATTGACCTATGGATGTACCCAAATTCACTTCACCACTTTTTTCTCAAAGCCTTCAACACCTATAAAAAATAGGAGTCCGGCGGCATAGGCCACCAAATCCAGCAGGTCTGTGGTGTAACGGACATCCATACTGGGAAGCACTCCCTCAAAATAGATGATGGACAATAGGGTCGCCGAAATCTGCAACGGTAAAGGAAGTTTAATGCGGTCATCGGATTTTACATAGCGGACCACATACTGACAAGTTTTAAGGACTAGGGGCATACACAGAAAATCGTTGAGATAGTTATTGAGGAGTTCCAGAGGATGCATACCGATGCGTTGCGCGAGATATACCGAAAATGCAAGGAGTACGAAGATGGGGAAATAATATTTTTAGGTACTCCATGAACATAGAAAGTGCCTGTTTCATCGGAACAAGTTTTTGAGCTTATACCGCAATATAGGCGAATACCAAAGCCAGAAAAGAACCTATGGCGAGCACCAAGATACAAACGGAATAAAAGAAACGTGCAGTATAGTGTGTAAGTACATTTTCATGTTCCTTTGCGTATTCAAATAAGATGGTGATTTTATTTTTTTCTTGACTTTTTCCGATGCCGTCTTTTCCTTGGCCTTTTGCTCGCGTTCGAGCTTTCTTTTTAGGTTGATATTGATGATCTCCCCGCAGTTTTTACAATAATCGCGGTTCAAATTTACGGTCCCACAATTTTGACAGGTTCTATAGGTTTTGTTTGCCATAAGGTTTTATTTGCTACTGCCCTGGAATAATTTATTCGCTAAAAATATATTAACAAGAGGACTATGGTTTGTTGGTTAAAACATAAAAATGCCTCAATAAAGAGAACTGTGTTTACTATTTTTTGAAGAAATACTTAGCATACACCGAAAGATAAAGAAGTGTTCCTTTCCATTCAAATTAGAAGGTAAATAAACAGTGTCTTAAACTTCGTATACTATGCAATCTCTATTTTATCTATCTCCTTCATTAACCTGTCGGTTTCTGAAATGGCCGGACGACATTTTTTGGGGCGTATCGACCAAATATCTGCGGCAATACCTGAACTGGTACAGGGTAAAGGAAGGTCTTAAGGGAAGTGCGCAATTGGCCAAGGATTTCTCGCTCAGAACGACGGAGGATATGGAAGCCTGCCTAAAATTCGGGCAAATAAATTTTCTATATTTACTCATCTTAAAAAGTTTTAGACGGGCAAACCTAAAAAATGGCAGAGCCTTTAAAACATGACCACCGTCAAAGACGGTGGTTTTTCAATGATAAATAAAGGGATAGACCTGTTTGATGGCTTAAGTGGGTTTATAGTAGAAAACTATCCCTAATACAACAACCCAAATAAATATAGGGGAATAATGTTCAGACTACCTATCTCCATATCGTCCCTGACCACATAGGCATTTTTAAGACCTTTTACCTGCCCTGTAGATTTACCCTTACCACCAATTTCAAATACATGTTTTCTATCAATCAGAAAATCTCCTTTTTCCGCCAAGTGAATTTCATGGTCATTAAGGTTTTTGAATTGATTGGCGAAAAAGGTTTCGCGCATTGTTCCAATTTCGTTGACAGTTCTACTCAATGCCAAAATTAGATTGGTATTGTTTAAAAATAGTTTCTCTGGTTTTGTTAATGCCCCAATACCTTTTGTAGGCTTAAAAAGCTCCATTACTAAATCGGCCCTATTCAATATTTTAATGGAATTCAATAAAAATTCCCTTGACATACCAAGTCGCTCGCTCAATTTTGAAATATTTGGCGTAAAGGGAACGGACTGGGCAATAGCAACCAATAATTTTTTAATTTTTATACTATTGGAATAAGGGATGTTTTCTATTGCATTCACATCTACTTCTATAATTAAACTTATAGTTCTTACCAATTTTTGCAAATACCCGTTTTGACCTTGTAAAAAATATGGGTAACAACCGTAATTCAAATAATTTTTGAAATCTCTTAGAGGGTTTTGTAAATCCTTTTTTATCGTTTTAGCGATTTCTCCATGGTTTTCTAGCAGTTCGGACAAACTTAGCTTTGGAAGCGTATATCCTTTTTCAAACAAAACAAATTCCCTAAAGGAAAGTTCTTTCAAATTATAGTTCACAGCTCTTCTGCTTAAATCGGATTCACCCTTGTAAATTTCCAACATGGAAGAAGAAGTGAAAACTGTTTTTAGTTTAGGAAACTGGTCATAGATAAGCTTTAATTCTCGGGACCAATGAGGATACTTATGTACCTCATCCAAAAAAAGATGTGTGCCGCCTAGCAAAACAAACTCTTTGGCTAAAGAAATTAGTGTATTTTCTAAAAAATAGAGATTGTCCAAAGAAACGTAAAGTGGCGTATATTCTTTACCTAATTTAAATTTGATATATTGATGTAGCAAAGTCGTTTTACCTGAACCCCTTGCTCCTTTAATCGAAATTAGCCTTTCATTCCAATCTATTTCACTTAATAAATAGCGTTCTTTTACATCAACTTGCTCAAGTAATTGTTCTTGCAATGCATATAAATCTTCCATAGACTAATATATTAAGGAATAAAGATATTATAATTGTTGGTACTCGCAAACAAAAAATTAAAATATTGTTGGTGTTCGCAAACAAAAATAGTTATTTCATTTTCAAAATCGTAGTAACCCTTTCCCTTAGTTCCCCCACTACCTCCTCCTCGAACCAAGGATTTTTAATGGTCCAAAAACGATTGCCGGGCGAAGGATGTGGTAGCGGGAAATACCTTGGTAAGAAATCCCTATAATTCGCTACATTCTCCGTTAAGTTCTTTTTGGAACTATCCTTTAAATAATTGTCCTGTGCATATTTCCCGATAAGAATTATCAACTTAACATCTTTGAACTGCTTCCACACCACATCGTGCCATAGCGGCGCACACTCTTTTCGCGGTGGTAAATCGCCGGTTTTTGCCTTGCCGGGATAGCAAAAGCCCATGGGTAGTACGGCAAAATTATCCGGACTATAAAATTGTTCTTCCGTCACCCCTAACCATTCCCTAAGTTTTCTACCACTGGGATCGTCCCAAGCCTTATGCTGTTCGTGGGCTTTTCTACCCGGAGCCTGACTGACCAAAATGATTTTTGAGTTTATCGTTCCCGAAATTATTGGACGAGGACCCAAAGGAAGATGCTCCTTGCAGACTTCACAGCTTCGTATTTCCGATAGGAGTTTTTTCATATTATTATTTAGTGC
>CAJQMW010000151.1 GCA_905479535.1 uncultured Maribacter sp.
TGGAATTCCGTTCATCACAGCAAGTGGACTTCTAAAAACCTGTCCCTTTAAATTGTAGAAATAATTGTTCGTTACCCAATGTCCCGTTCCTATTAGACGTACGCCCCCAATTTGTTCAGAATTCGTATCTCCGATAAAATAATTGCCGTCTATGATACAGTAGTTTCCGTGTCTTGTGACCAACGAGCTTTCACTCTTGTAAAAGACATTATTCCGGAATTCATTGAAATTCGTTTTACTGGATATTACTTCAACTTCACCATTACATCGATCAAAGAAATTGTTGGCAACCAAGGTATAGCTGGGTGCCATAGAAGTAAAACTGTTACCAATTTGGATGGTCTCGGCACTGGGCCCGCCTTTGGGAGGTCTCGGTCCAAAGTAGTTATTCGTGATTTTATGGTAATTCTTAATACTTTTATTTCCAGCCAAATCAACCCTAATAGTAGGGCCTCTATTTGATTTTCCAGCAACATAATTATGATCAACTTTGTTGTGACGACCTTTTAATAAGATCCATAAATCAGATTGATTTCTTTGGGCCTTGTTATAATCTAAAATAACACAGTTAGTAATATTAGAGTGGTTGGCAACCGTATCTTGGTTGATGGCAAACTCAATAACCGCTCGGGAAGGAGACGAACCTTCAGTGAAAAACAAACCATTAACCACTAAGTGTTCCCCTCCAAGTTTTAAATCAGATTTTCCCTTAACAAATACCTTTCCGGCAGTTTCTGCTTTAAGTGTAATGGGCTGTTTCTCGGTTCCATATCCTACAAACCGAATCTCAACATCGTTCCAATCCCCATTTGCCATGACTATTTCATCTCCAGGAACTGCTTTGGCCAATGCCTCATCCAATTCAACAACATCCTTTACATAGATACCTTTGGAACCTGTATTTTTAGCACAAGAAAATAGTAACAGAACCGCGCTTAGTAGTAAGAAACTTTTTTTTATCATTTCAATTTTTTATGATGATATTGTTTAATGAACTCATTTCACTCTCTGTTACCCGTATTTTCGGGCTAGATATTTTAAGATGGTATCCACAGTTTCCCCTTGCGAATAGTCCATGTTGATGGTTAAGGCCCGTTTGGGGACTTCGAGTGCTTCAAAATCCGACTTAAGTACTGAAACAGGTCGGTCAAGAGCACTATTTTCTTCCAAGCGTTGGGCGATATTGTCGTAGGTGTCGTTCATAAATACCCAATCCAATTCATAATCGGTACTGGCCGTCAACCTTTTGCGATGTTCTTTCTTCAATATTGAACAGGAAATTACACAACCTTTTTGAGTAGATTGAGTCTCAATCAACCCTTCAACAGAAGTCAACCATTTTTCAAAATCGATATCTTGCGGAAGGGAACCTTCAGGTATATCTTTAATGGCAAAAAGCTTATCCACATCATAGAACGGAACTTCCAATCTTTGGGCTACCTTTTGACCCACTGCGCTCTTTCCTGTACCGCAAACGCCAACGAGAATGACTATATGATTACTATTTTTCATATAAAATTTAAAATTGGTTAACCAGTTTGGTTTACCAAAAATACGTATATTTGTCAGATACACAAGTTTTTAACATATATTCCGTGTCTAATAGTCATCAAAAACTTGATTATGAAAGAAGCTGATAAAACAATTTCAAGAAGAAGATTTACCAAATTATCCGCTGCAGCCATAGGCAGTATGCCGTTAATGGGATTTAGCAATCCTCTTTTTAGGGCAAATACAATATCAAAAAATGACCTCTCTGTTAGCTTGTTTTCTAAACATTTGCAATTTCTCGATTATAACGAAATGGCGGCAGCAGCAGCCGAAATGGGTTTCGATGGACTGGATTTGACGGTACGGCCAAAGGGCCATGTATTACCGGAAAGGGTAGCCGATGATTTGCCAAAGGTAGTTGCTGCGATGAAGAAATATGGCATGAATCCCGGAATGATGACAACGAACGTTTGGGATACGAACAACCCGGAAGAAAAATTGGTTTTAGAAACGGCAAGTACCTTGGGATTTACACATTACCGTACGGCCTGGCTAAAATATCCAGAAGATAGAACTATCGCAGAGAGTCAAGCTATTTATGGAAAGCAAGCTACTGCATTGGAGTTGCTAAATAAAGAATTAGGATTAATCGGTTGCTATCAAAACCATGCCGGAAATCATGTAGGCGCACCCATTTGGGACCTCTTACCAATTTTGGAGGCGACCAACAATAAACACATCGGAGCACAATACGATATTAGGCACGCTGTAGTGGAGGGAGGTAGTAGTTGGGAACTTAGTTTAAGACGGATTAAACCGTTTATAAAATCATTAGTCATCAAAGACTTTAAATGGGGAATACTTGATGGAAAGTGGCAATTAATCAATACTCCATTGGGAGAAGGAATGGTCGATTTTAACCGCTACTTTTCGCTGCTTAAAAAGTATGAAATCAATGTACCTGTTTCCTTGCATTTGGAATACGAATTGGGCGGAGCTGAACATGGAGCTATAGAAATTACAATAGATAAAAAGGAAGTTTTTGCCCAAATGAAAAAAGACCTTTCCTTTTTAAGAACTGAATGGGCCAAGGCCGACTAGCAATCAAAACAAAACTATGTCATCATTATCAGATGCTACAAGAGAAAAATTTAAGTCAATCAGTACTGCAACAGTAGCCACCTGCTTGTTCAAAAAGGGATTGAAAAATCAATTTATACAAGGGGTAAAACCGCTCCAAAAAGGTAGGCCAAATATGGTCGGGGAAGCTTTTACTTTGCGTTACATTCCGGCACGGGAAGATTTGAATCCGATTACCGTGTTCAAAGATAAAAATCATCCGCAGCGGGTAGCTGTTGAACAATGTCCTGAGGGAAGTGTCATGGTCATTGATAGCAGGAAAGATGCCCGGGCAGCTTCCGCAGGTTCCATTTTGGTCACTCGGTTAATGGTTAGAGGCTCTGCCGGCATCGTAACTGATGGCGGTTTTCGGGATTCCGCCGAAATTGCGGCTCTTGACTTTTCATCTTATCATCATACACCATCAGCACCAACAAATTTAACCCTACATCAAGCCCTTGATATTAATGTTCCCATTGGTTGCGGGGATGTCGCCGTTTTTCCAGGGGATGTTATTCTTGGGGACGATGATGGGGTGATGGTTATTCCGGCCCATTTGGCCGATGAAGTAGCCGAGGAGTGTACTGAAATGACGTTGTTCGAGAACTTTGTTTTGGAACAGGTTCAGAATGGAAAATCAATTGTTGGATTGTATCCCCTTACAGATGAAAAAATACGGAGCGAGTTTGGCGTGTGGAAGGAAGGAAAATAATTTATTAAAACAACTCCCCCTTCACAACATCATAATAACTATCACTAACAGGAATTTCCACATCGCCAAGCAAAAGATCCCTTCCCTTAAGCCCAGTAACCATTTGTCGGTTTACGATATAAGAGCGATGTACACGTATAAAAAGTGAGCTGGGCAGTACTTTTTCCAAGGCTTTTAACGACTGGTTGCTCATGATTTTTTTATCGGCCATATGGTAATTCACATATTCACTATCACTTTCGATATAGTGGATATCAGCGTATTTTAATTTATGAAGGTCGTAGCCAGATTTTACGGTGAGTGTATCTTCTGTGGTTTTGGTTTCTCCTGTAGCTTTTGCTTTGTTCACTGCTTTTAGAAACCGCTCAAAAGTGATGGGTTTTAAAAGATAATCTAAAGCGTTAAGTTCATAACCTTCCAAAGCGTATTCCGAATAAGCCGTGGTAAAGATAATCTGTGTTTCAGCGGTAATCATTTTCGCGAAATCAGTACCTTTAATTTCGGGCATTTGAATGTCTAGAAATAGTAAGTCCACCTTAGTTCCACGCATGAGGTTCATGGCTTCAACGGGGCCTTCAGCACTTCCAACCAGTTCTAAAAAATCCAGTTTTGCGATGTAGCTTTCTAGCAAGGCTCTAGCAAGTTCTTCGTCATCGACCACTAAACATTTAAGCTTTTCCATTGACTTTTATCTTAAGTAACACCTTAAAGTTAGTGCCATTATCATCAATTTTCAAATCGTGTTCTTGGGGATATAGAATCTCCAATCTTCGTTTCACATTTTCAAGACCGATTCCGCCAACTTCATCTTTTTGAATCGTTTCTTGGGGAATGCTATTTTCCATTTCAAATTGAATCTCTGATTTGGTAGCTTGAATTTTTATCCTAATAAAAGCGCCTTTTCTTTTTTCGATATTGCTATGCTTCAAAGCGTTTTCCATAAAGGGAATGAATAACATAGGCGCAACACGAATGGAGCCATCCTGAATATCAAAATCGGTTGTAATCGGATACGGCACACTACTTTTCAGGGCGTGTAACTTGATATAGTTCTCCATATAGGTTACTTCCTTGGACAAGGGCACCCATTCTTGCTCACATTCATATAACACGTAACGCAACATATCGGATAAGTAACTGATACTTTGCTGGGTTTTATCTGAATCGATGACCGAAAGTGCATAAATATTGTTCAACGAATTAAACAGAAAATGCGGATTAATCTGTGATTTCAGGAGCTTTAATTCGGTCTGCAAAGCCTCATTTTTGTTCTTGACGGTTTCTTCTTCTTTCTTTTGTGCGAACCAAAAGGTTTCTAAAAAAGTAGCGAGAATATAAGATAGCGCGAGTATTAGACCATGAATGAAGAATTGTGAAGGCGCTCTATTCGGAGGTGGCATTTTAGGCATGCCATCCATTTCTGGACCAAGTGGTCTCGGCGGTTGGCCCCCTGCTGAAAAGTTAAATGAAATCCAGGCAAAAATGGCAATCGCCGCAACGGAAACCAAGCCGAAATAGCTATATTTTTTCCTAAAAAGCAAGGTTGGTGCAGCGTAAAATATCAAGCCGGCGAGCAGGATAATTTGAAAAACAAAGGCTAAACCATTACCCGTAATAAACTTAGTGTTTGCACCTTCAACGAGCCAAAGTGCGCTCCAAATTCCGAGCCATAATATTACCTGGAAAAAAAATCTATTAGCCTTGGTCATGCTACAAATAAAAGCAAAATAAAATGAAACGTTTGTCGAAAATGACCAATGGAATATCCTGAAATAAATCCTTTACAGAAGCTGTGCCGTCATTCACTTAATACAAACCAGTATTCACTGATTTCAGCCATTTTGTGTTTGACTAATACCCACCTTTGGCGTCAAATAAACGTACTAAAAATAAATCGACATGAATAAAAGAACAATGAAATTAGGAGTATTAGTAATGGCAATTGGCCTATTGGCATCATGCAAAATGAATGCACAAAATGATAGTAGCAGACAGGAACGAAAAGAGCGCCCTACTATAGAAGAACTCTTCAAGCAAATGGATGCCAACGAAGAT
>CAJQMW010000152.1 GCA_905479535.1 uncultured Maribacter sp.
TTACGACATTTACCCCCTTTTTATATCTAGACCCAACAGCTACATCGGCCTTATTTTCACAGGCTTTAAGCAGTCGTAGCAAGTCTGAAGGATTATGGGAAAAGTCCGCATCCATCTCAAAAATATAATCATACTTTTTATCGATTGCCCATTTAAATCCGTGGATGTACGCCGTTCCTAGCCCGGATTTTTCCATACGGGTTTCTAAAAAAAGTCGGCCTGAAAACTCCTGCTGGAGGCTTTTCACGCAAGCTCCGGTCCCATCCGGCGAATTGTCATCTACAACCAACACATGAAAATCTCTCTGCAAACCGAAAACTGCACGAATTATAGCCTCTATATTCTCTATCTCGTTATACGTAGGAATAATTACGATACTGTTGGACATGAAACGTAATGAATTTTCACAAAAGTAAGGTTTTAAAAATGTCGGTGAAACGGGCTTGAAAGGTTTAAGACATTTTTAAAATAATTTGTAAAGTGCAGAATTTGTAATTTTGCCCGAAGCAATATCCACGAATGATCGAAAAAATTCCCGGAAAGTTCTATTATTTTCTTTTTGGATTTTTAGTCCTCAACCTTGTTCAATCCCATTTCACGGAGCTCATTTTTGATGAGGCCTATTATTGGTACTACAGTCAAGATATGGCTTGGGGATATTTTGACCATCCACCAATGGTGGCCTTATTCATAAAGTTAAGTAGTTACCTGTTTGAAGGGGAGTTGGGAGTCCGTTTTATGAGTTGTATACTTTCAGCAGTTAACATTTTGGTACTATGGCTTATGTTGGACCATCCTAAAAAGAATGACTTTATTACCCATTTCTTCGTCCTGGTCTTTTCAATGACCCTTCTAAATGCCTATGGATTTTTCACCCTTCCCGATACTCCGTTGTTATTTTTTACCTCCTGTTTTTTATTGGCCTATAAACATTTTATAAAAAAACCAAGTGCCTTTCTTTCAATCATTTTGGGTATAACAATGGCTGCATTGATGTATAGCAAGTACCATGCGGTACTGGTCATTCTTTTCGTGTTATTGTCCAACCTTTCATTGGTGAAAAATAAATATGCCTGGCTTTCGGTCGGTGTGGCATTGTTTTTCTATACACCCCATTTTTATTGGCTTTACGCCAATGATTTTGTTTCCATTAAATATCACTTATACGAGAGACCAAATGGCCCTTATAGCTTTGAAAAGTACACTCTGGGCTTTTTTGTAAACCTTATCGCTATTTTCGGATTACCTTTTCCTTTCATCTACCACGCTCTTTTAAAAAGTAAGGCAACCGATCGGTTTAAAAAGGCCTTGATCTATCTAACCTATGGCGTAATACTCTTCTTTTTCATCTCAAGTTTCAACAGAAGAGTACAAACCCAGTGGATTATCATTATCAGTATTCCTTTGGTTATTATAGTTTTCAACTACATGCTCCAGCATAGAAAGAGCATGCTATGGATTTATAGATTAGGCCTCATAAATATTGTTATAATCTTATACCTACGGGTAGGTCTGGTACATCAACCTTTATTGTTCAACGTGTTCTATGAATCCCACGGGAATAAGGATTGGGTGAAAAAAATCCAAGATGAGGTAGGCGATATGCCCGTAGTCTTTGAAAACTCCTATAGAAATGCACCCATGTATGCGTTCTATACTGGCGGAAATACCACTTTTTCACTTAACAATGTCATGTACAGGAAGAACCAATATTCCATTGATAATTCCGAAGAAAAAGTAAGGGGAAAGGATGTTCTCTATGTGTCTAGATTCATTAAAGATGGCACCTTTCATTATACCAAAACGGATGGTGGACGATATCATGCCAAGTTTATTAAGGATTTTGAATCCTACCGTAAATTGGAATGTATCGTTCCCGAGGAAAATATTTCCTTAAATACTGAACGCGAATTAACGCTTAAGGTATACAATCCCTATACATTTGACGTTCCCCTAAACAATCTAAAATTTGGAATCGCTTATCTAGATGCCTACAAAATCATACAACGGACCACTCCAATTCCGGTAAAGCCAACGCAAGAGGGTAAAGAAATTTTAATGGCAAAGGACACCACAGGTTTCACCTTTTCACTTCCTGCCCCAACAAAAGAGAATCCTTCCTACTTTAGGGTAGTGATTTCTGAAAACAATCTGTATTTTGGACTCAATGGCAAACCAATTAAATTAGAATGATGGATCCCATATATAGAACCGTAGAAGCCAACGACTGGATCACCATTCTCATCTTTGGCAGTTTACTTTTTGTCCTCTTGGCCAAAAGCCTGTTCTATTCCCGTTTCCTTAACTTCATCATCCTACCCTTCAACAATAAGTACATATTCATGTACAATAAAAAAGAGCGCCTGTTCAATTGGTTTCATGTTTTACTTACTTTTTTTCAAATTATAAACACGTCCCTTTTTATATTTCTACTCTGGCAAATTTTTATAGATACCGAAGGAAACAGCTCCCCTTTTCTTTATCCTCTTATCCTAACCGGATTCTTCCTTTTTATAACCTTAAAGGTCGCCCTACAATTGGGAAATGGTTTTATATTCGGGTCATATCGTACGATTAGCGACCTAGTTTTCAAAAAACTTTCCTATTTGAACTATGGTGGTATTGTGCTTTTTCTTGCCAACATTCTCCTGACCTATATTTTTATTGATAGTAAGACCGTTGCCTTGGTAGCCGTGTCTCTCTTCTTGATAGTTAATTTAATTGGTTGGATTACAGTTGTTAGAAATTCCCAAAAATTGATTGCCAATTATTTTTTCTATTTTATTTTGTACCTTTGCACACTCGAAATTGCACCCTTAATACTAATGGGAAGCTTTCTTAAATAGTGCGCCATATGAAAGTAAAGACGATTT
The DNA here is from genome assembly GCA_905479535.1 of uncultured Maribacter sp. Taxonomy (GTDB): domain Bacteria; phylum Bacteroidota; class Bacteroidia; order Flavobacteriales; family Flavobacteriaceae; genus Maribacter. The sequence continues at coordinate 2,874 of CAJQMW010000152.1, forward strand.
TGGTCTCTCAGCCGGAGCCGAAAATGGAAAATTCTCCCTATTCCAAGCTTATTGACAAGGAAAAGGTAAAGGTTGATTTTAGACCCTTTATACATGTGGAAGGAGTTGATGCAAAAAGTGTTCGTCAACAAAAAATTGACCCTAAGGACTATACGGCCATAATTCTTACAAGCCGCAATGCGGTTGATCATTTTTTTAGGATTTCTGAAGAAATGCGTTTTAAGGTGCCGGATAGCATGAAATATTTTTGCCAATCCGAGGCAGTGGCCTATTACCTTCAGAAGTATGTGGTGTACAGAAAGCGGAAAATTTATGTGGGCCAGAGATTATTTTCCGATTTGATTCCCTTGATTAAAAAATATAAAGATGAGAAGTTTCTACTTCCATCTTCCGATGTACTTAAGCCAGAATACCCAGAAACATTGGACGCCTTAAATATTTCTTGGAAAAGAGGTATTTTTTATAAAACCGTCATCAGTGACCTTTCGGATTTAAGAAATGTCTACTACGATATTCTAGTGTTCTTTAGTCCATCTGGAATTGAATCCCTCTTACAGAATTTTCCCGATTTTGAACAAAACGATACGCGTATCGCCGTTTTTGGAAATTCTACCGTAGAGGCCGCTACCGATGCCGGTCTTAGAATAGATATTAAGGCTCCAACCCCGGAAACTCCGTCTATGACCATGGCGTTGCAAAAATATATTACGAGCGTAAACAAATAACTTAAGATTTAGCCCATAAAAAAACCTTGCTCTCTGCAAGGCCTTTTTATTTTAAAATGTGTACCGTTGTGGGCCGCCCCTTCGTATTTCTTCACTGGCATAACTTTCAAACTTTTTAAAGTTTTCCCTAAAGGCATTGGAAAGTTTAAAAGCAGTGGTATAATATTTTTCGTCGTTGTTCCAAGTTGCCCTTGGACTTAGAACACTTGTGGGAACTCCGGGGCATTCCCTAGGTTGTGCCACCCCAAAAACAGAGTGGATATGGTAGTTATCATAAGAATACAGCCCTAGCTTACCACTCAATGCGGCACTTATCATTGCGCGCGTATACTTTAACTTCATGCGTGTTCCTATACCGTAGGGGCCTCCGGTCCAACCTGTATTCACCAACCATACATCCACTCCGGACTCTTTCATCTTCTTACTTAACATTTCCGCATATTTGGTTGGGTGCAACGGCATAAACGGAGCTCCAAAACAGGCCGAAAAGGAAGGTTGTGGTTCTACTACTCCCGCCTCGGTGCCTGCAACCTTTGCCGTATAGCCCGATATAAAATGGTAGGCCGCCTGACTAGGTGTTAGCTTGGATATGGGGGGAAGTACCCCAAAAGCATCCGCCGTTAAAAAGAAAATGTTCTTCACATTTTCTCCAATGGACGGTTCCTGTATGTTATCGATATGATATATGGGATAGCTAACCCTTGTATTTTGAGTGATGGAG
>CAJQMW010000153.1 GCA_905479535.1 uncultured Maribacter sp.
GGTTACCAGTCCGATAAGGAAATCAAGACATTGGAGCAGTTTCAATCTGTTATTATTACTAGTAGGGAGGGTGGTTATAATTATGGCTATTTTCCTAAAGACTTAAAATTGGCGATTAACGTAATACAAATAAAAAGGAAACAGTTTCTCAAGAAAAGAATCAATGGGGTAGAGGCTTTGAACAAAAAGCTGTATGAGGTGTTCATGGATGCGGACCAGGATAATACCTTTGCTTATTATGGCTCTTATAACTTAAAACTGGCCAATAAAATCGGGATGTTGCGTAAGGTTCGCCATAAGAACGGTATGATACGCATTATGCAAATTGAAGGGTTGGTCTATGAAATATTGGCGATGCATATTGGCCAACATGAAAAAGATAGCAAGAACACCCTTCCACAAACCACTTTATTGCGTAGGGAGTTGAAAATTGTAAGGGAAGTAGCGAATAAAATTGTTCAGAATATCTCTTATGATTACACCTTGGAAAAACTTTCCAAAGAATCCGGATTATCGCAATCCAAGTTGCAAGAAGGTTTTAAGTTGTTATATACCAGAACGGTCACTGAGTACATAAGAAACGCTCGCCTTGAAGCTTCTCGAGACTATATTAGCAACTCGGATATGAATATATCCCAGATTGTTTATACCATCGGCTTCAGCAGCAGAAGTTATTTTTCAAAGATTTTTAAAAATAAATACGGAATTAGTCCCAGTCAGTTCCAAAATCATGTAAAACAGAATTTGGAACTGGAGACTATAATATAATCCGAACGGGTCAGCGTAGAACTTTTCGAATCAAGTAGAGGATGCCATATTTTTTAACGGCGGAAAAAACGGTGGAGACCCAACTGTAAGGACTCAAATCCTCCTTAATATCGCCTTTAAGACTTCTAACCTCTTCTAAAGCTATTTGTCGCTCCAGATCAAGTCTTTTCAAATCGTATTCTACTTGTTCGAAATTTTTATACATAAGGATCAGTCAAAAAATTTATTAGAGAGTTTCCGCACAACAAAGTTGTCAATTTGCTTTCTTAATGCATAAATAATGGCACTGATTATAAACATTAAGAGTCCGACCAACAAACATGCTAATATAGTACTGTCTAGCATTTGACCAAGATATATGGTTAGTGCTATGATGAATAATACCAAGCCTAAAAAGGCTACACTTCCCACCAACGCCATTTTACAGAACAATCCTGTTGTGAGGGCAAGCTGTTGAAAAATCTTTAATTTGTAAAAGGCCCGAGATTTCCTGTAAAACCGCTCTCCTACGTCTACTGCTTTATTCGAGGTTTCGTTCAGTGATTCAAATACACTCATTTACGAAGTTTTTTGCAACTTTTTATTTTTCGCTTTCAGTTCGCTTAATTTTTTTTCTAATGTAGATATTACGTCCTCTGCCTTGTAGCTTACGTCAGAAACTAAGGATTCTACCCTTGTATCCAAGCTTTGCTTTTCACTGGCAACTGTACTAACTACTTTATCCTTGAGGTCCATGGCATTTTCCGCCAAAGAGTCCTTGGCCTCTGTAGCCTTTTCAGCTATTCTTCTTCTTGTATTTTCCCCTTTGTCGGGTGCATAGAGAATACCTAGTGCCGCTCCTATTGCGGACCCTACTATAATTGCTAAAAATGTATTGCTATTGTCGCTCATAATTTTGTACTTTTTAAATTCATAATATGACGTCCTTCACCATATTTTCTAAAATACGAATATCTTGCTTAATCCACAGAAACCTTGACTCAAACACACTAAATATTAACGGTAACACCCGTAGTCATAAGGGTTAAGATTTTGGTTGAACGCATTAATTCTAAAAGACTAATATATTTAACTTTACTTGTTAAATAAGAAAAAATCGCGATGGCAAACATAAACTCGGTTAATCCATATAATAACGAGGTACTGGATACCTACGAAAAGGACGGTAAAAAATCAATTGATGAAAAATTGAAAAATATGCATACCATTCAGAAGGAATGGTCTTTAAAGGACATTTCAGAGCGAACGGGATTACTTTCCAAAGTATCCGAATTACTTTTGAAACGTACATCCCAATACGCTAAATTGATTACAGAAGAAATGGGTAAACCCATCTTTCAAAGTATTGCTGAAATCGAAAAATGTATTTGGGCATGTGATTTTTATACAAGAAATGCAAATGATTTTTTGGCCGATGAAATCATAAGTACAGATGCGGACGAGAGTTTTATTAGTTATGACCCTTTAGGATGTGTGCTAGCAATAATGCCTTGGAACTACCCGTTTTGGCAGGTAATTAGATTTGCCGCACCAACCTTAACGGCGGGCAACACCGCTTTACTGAAACATGCAGAAAATGTACCAGGCTGTGCCATGGCTTTACAACAACTTTTTGAAGATGCCGGGTATCCAGAAGGATGTTTCCAGACCATCTTGGCCGGCCATGAGGAGATAGAGGAGTTGATAGCTAATAGCGCAATAAAAGCAATTACATTGACCGGTAGTGAGAAAGCAGGTCGCGCCATAGCTAAAATGGGCGGTGAGAACCTTAAGAAAACTGTTCTGGAACTAGGTGGGAACAATTCGTGTATCGTATGTGACGATGCTGATTTGGGTGCTCATATAGACACTATGGTAAAAGCACGTATGCAAAATACGGGGCAGAGCTGTATTGCCGCAAAGCGTTTTATAGTTTGTCCAGGTATTTATGACGGGTTTTTGGAAAAATTTGAAGAAAAGGTCAAAGAGTTGACCATTGGAGACCCTTCGGATGACAAAACTTATATTGGAGTGCTTGCAAGAAAGGATTTGGCAGAAAGCCTTGCGGACCAAATTTCAGCTTCTATAGACAAAGGAGCCAAGGTCTTAATGGGGAACAATAGCAAGAATGCGTATTTCGCACCTACCATACTCGTTAACGTGACACCGGGCATGCCCGTTTTTGATGAGGAAACCTTTGGTCCCGTTGCCGCTGTAATCAAAGCGAAGGACAGAGCACATGCACTAGAACTGGCGGCAAACTCCGACTATGGTCTAGGAACAATGCTTTTTACCCAAGATACGGACTGGGCGAAAAGAGTGATATCCAAAATTCCGGACGGCGCTTTTTTTGTAAACGAAATGGTAAAGTCGGATCCTAGACTGCCTTTTGGGGGAACTAAGGCATCGGGATACGGAAGAGAACTATCCAGAGAAGGAATTTTAGAATTTATAAATAAAAAAACGGTTTATATTAAAGAATAATAGAATAAAATAAGGTGAAGAAAATACAGAATCCGGTAAGGAACCGGAAAAAGAAACCCCCGAAGTTCGTATTTTAAAAAAATAAGAAAACAATATTGGGGGCCACTATAATTGTGGCATTTCTAATTTTAATAACCATTGGCATCATATTCTCCGGGACCGACTTTAGCTGATATTTTTCACTAAAAAATCCCAAAAGGAATTTACTAACCTAAACCAATTTATGACGAATCTCCTTAAAGAAAAGGCATATCCTAAAACCTATATTTATCCTATCACTTTTTTGATAGGAATAGCCTTTCTTTTGCATTCCTGTGCGACCTACAAAGAACACCAACAAATATCTCAAATAAGTCCTGATGAAACAGGGAAAATCGTATATAGCTTTTACCTGGCAGGAGGATTCGGTAATAATTCCGAGACTTCCAATGCTATTCTGTTGAATAAATTTGAAAACGAACTAGAGAAAGCTCCAGAAAATAGCACATTACTTCTCATGGGGGATAACATATCAACGGTGGAGACTTCTTGGAAAACGGATAGCTTATTAATCGAGAAACAACTACAACTATCAAAGAATTTTAAAGGTAAAACCATCTTTTTGCCGGGAAATAATGAGTGGAAGAGCTTTGAATTGGATAAGATGGAACGCGTTGAAGATTACCTTAAAAAATTGAATCGTGAAAGTACGGAAGTCCAACCAAATAATGGGTGTCCTATTGAACACATTGTTATTGATGAAGACCTCGATTTAATTTTGGTAGATTCCAAATGGTTCGTCTCCAATTGGTCGCGCTTGGAGGACATCAACAGAAAATGTTCCGATATAAATACAAGGCGTAGATTTATGGAGGAGCTTCAGGGTTACATTAATGATGGTCAGGGAAAAAACATCGTAATCGCCATGCACCATCCTATTTTTAGCAATGGGGTGCATACGGGTACGGACACGTTTAAGGGGCATATGACACCGCTGCCCATTTTGGGAACCTTAAGGAATTCTGTGATGGATTTGTCCGGTTTCGATCCAGAACATTTGAACTCCAGGCGGTATAGGTACTTAAGGATTGCCGTGAGTGCACTTGCACAGGCCAATGAGAGGATAACGGTAGTTTCCGGTCATGAAGAAAGTTTGCAATTACTTTCTGGGGGTGGTATACATCAGATTATAAGTGGTTCATTGGGCTCAAAAACTGCTACCAAACTTGAAAAGAATATAATTTCCGCAATAGGTGGAAAACTGGATTACGAGGGCGAATATGCCTATGGAGAAAGAGGTTTTGCAAGGCTGGATTATTTTAAGGATGGGAGTTCCAAGGTTACCTTTTTTACCGAGGATGAGCTTATGGACGAAAAATCCTTTGAAGTCTTGAAACCAATGGATAAAGAGAGAACTGTATCTGATTTTCCTTTGAATAATGCTGCTAGCAAATCCGTTGAAATTCTCGAAGACCCCAAGGATTACGATAAGTCTGGATTTTATAAATTTCTCTGGGGAGAACGATATCGATCGTACTACGGGCTACCCGTTGAGGCTTCGGTAGTAAAACTGGATACCTTGTACGGTGGTTTAAAAGTCATGAAGGAAGGGGGAGGCCGACAATCCTTTACACTGCGTCTGGAAGATGAGAACGGCAGGGAATACAACATGCGGTCCTTGCGTAAGGGCGCACTAAAATTTCTGAAATTTAAACTTCCCGGTATCGCATACAATACGGAAGACTATAGGGATACCTGGGCCGAAGAAGTGGTGTCCGATTTTTTTACGACCGCGCATCCGTACATGCAGTTGGTAATAGACCCCCTAGCGGAATCCATTGATGTAAACCATTCGGACACTGAACTTTTTTACGTTCCCAAGCAAGACGAATTGGGAGAATACAATGATTCTTACGGGGACGAACTCTATTATATTGAAAGACGCCCATCGGAAGAACAATATAATTATAAGGGTTACAGAAGAACGATTACAAAAGAAACAGGAGAGGTGACCGATTATGAAAGTACTACGGACATGCTGGAAAAAATTAAAAGTGATGAATCTTACACGATCGATGAAAAAAACTTCATCAGGGCAAGGATTTTTGATATGCTTATTGGAGATTGGGATAGGCATCAGGACCAATGGCGATGGATCGAGTATGAGAATGATGAAGGAGATAGGGAATTCATGCCGGTACCTAGAGACCGGGATAACGCCTTTCCCAGATTTGACGGTGCAGCCATGAAATTTGTAAAATTGTTCGTGCCCAATACCCGAACTTGGCAAACTTTCGATGACGACATAGATAACGTAAAATGGCTAAACTTAGCAGGCAGTAAACTGGATAGGGCCTTGCTGACAAAATATGGTCCGGAAACCTGGGCTGAAGAGGCCAAAATTATTCAAGAACGAATAACACCAGAGGTAATTGATAATGCTTTTTTGAGATTGCCAAAAGAAGTACAGGACGAAACTGCCGAATTCATTAAAGAGGGTTTAAAATCCCGTTTGCAGTCCCTCCCGGAAACGGCCCGGGAATATGGGCAATACTTAAACAGGATCGTAGCGATTACAGGTACAGAGAAAGATGATGTTTTTGAGGTGACAAAAATGGATAGTGGCAAAATTTCCGTTACCATAAAACGATTATTGACCGACGAGAAAAATGAGCTTATTTACGAACGGGTATTCGACGACAAGGAAACTAAGGAGCTTTGGCTCTATGGACTTGGAGACGACGACGAATACAAAGTTATTGGAGAAGGCGATTCGAGAATAAAAATTAAAATCGTTGGGGGATACGGTGAGGACAGCTATACCATTGAGAATAAGAAGGGAATAAAAGTTTTTGAATGGGAACACGAGAAAATAGCGTTCCAAGAGGAAATACCAAGTCTACAATTAAGCGATATCTACAAAACGAATAACTACCATTGGAGGTATTTTAAGCCCAACAAGAATATTCTGGTGCCCACTCTAGGTTTTAGAACGGACGACGGTCTTTTTTTAGGAGCCTCCAATACGTATACTAAGAACGGACTTAATGGAAATCCGTTTTTGCAAAAACATACCCTTAAAGCCAACTATTACTTCAATTTTGCGGCGACCGAACTTCAATATTCCGGGGTGTGGGGCAATGTAATTCCTAAGTGGAATTTTGAGGTAGATGCTTATTATACGAGCGACCGATATGCCAAAAACTTTTTCGGCTATGGCAATGAAACGGTCAATGACGAGAATAATTTAGGTCGCGATTATTACCGGGCTAGATTGCAGCAGTTTAGGGCAAGTGCTGGAATCGCCTACTATAGTCTCAAGGGTAGGGCCGTATTCGAATCCTTTACAGTAAACGAAAATGAGCAGCGCCTCTTTAACCGAAACAATATAAGACCCGATGTTTTTGAAACCCAAAATTACGGTGGATTAGAGATAACAGGATACTATGACAATAAGGATGCAGGGGATTTTCCTTCCAAATCCATTTTTATTGGACTTACTGCCGGATATAAAACCAATTTAAGTTTTGATGATAACAGGTTTGGTTACGCTTCCTTGAAATTAGGCTTCAACCGTAGATTAAGCACTTCGGGTGCGTTGGTTTTTGGAACTACCGCAGAATATAGTAGTTTGGTAAACGCTAAAGAGGTCTATTTTTACCATACGCCCTCTATAGGCGGGGACAACGGTCTCCGTGGCTTTAGGGATGAACGATTTACGGGAAAATCTTACTTTTATCAAAGTTCAGACCTTAAAGTTCGAATAAAACGATATATAACAGCAGTTTCACCCGTAACCATTGGTGTTTATGGTGGGTTTGACTATGGTAGGGTTTGGCAACCTGATGATGCTTCCAATATATGGCATACCTCACAAGGAGTAGGATTTTGGATCAGTAGTTTGCAAGCCCTTACATTTAATATTGGCTATTTTAATTCCAAAGAAAGTAATTTAATACGGGTCGGGTTCGGTATTTCCATATAGCCTCCAACAAGGTTTTGAGCCCAAGCAATAGATCTAAACTAGTATGACAGCAATAGTAGACAAATCGGAAAAATACATAATTGAGAAGCTGGCCCCGGAAAATACCTCGGACTCCCTTTACCACAATTTGCGCCATACACAAAGGGTCGTAAATAGTGTATCGACGTTGGTAGATGAAATAGGCGTGAAAGATGAAGATGCGGAAGCCTTATTAGTCGCCGCTTGGTTTCACGATGTGGGCTATACTGTTTCTTATGATGACCATGAAGAAAAAAGTTGCCAGATTGCAAAGGATTTTCTTTCTAAGCAAGAATGTAGTGATGATTTTATCACTAAAGTCCTTTCTTTGATCAGGGCAACGAAAAGAAATTACGAGCCAAAAAATCAATTAGAAAAAATCATGAAGGATGCTGATTCTTCACATGTGGCCAAGAAAAGTTTTTTAGCGGCCTCGGAGCTGCTACGGGTCGAACTTTCTACTCTAGGAATAGCCAATTACACCATAGACGAGTGGCGAAAGGAGAACATAAAGTTCCTCAACAACTCACATCGATTTTATACGGAATATGCGCTTGAAAATTGGCAGGACAGAAAAGACAAAAACCTAAAAAAATTAATTAAGGCCAAGAAGAAAAGTAAAAAACTGGTAAAAAAGGAATCGCTAAAAGCAAAGTTCAAGGGAAATTTACCGGATCGGGGAATCCAGACGCTGTACCGAGTTACCCTTCGAAACCATATTAAATTAAGCGACATCGCGGACACCAAGGCCAACATTCTATTATCCGTTAATGCCATAATCATCTCCTTGGCCCTGGCGAATTTGATTCCAAAATTGGATAATCCCTCTAACGATTATCTCATCTATCCTACTGCTTTGTTCGTGATTTTTAGTGTCGTGTCCATGGTAATGTCCATATTGGCCACTAAACCGAACGTTACCAGCGGTCAATTCACAGAAGAAGAAGTAACCTCCAAAAAAGTGAACCTCCTATTCTTTGGAAACTTTCATAAAATGCAGCTTAATCAATATCAATGGGCAATGAAGGAACTGATCAAGGATAAGGATTATATCTATAGTAGTTTGACCAAAGATCTCTAT
>CAJQMW010000154.1 GCA_905479535.1 uncultured Maribacter sp.
AACAGTAATATTCCGGCAGGACAATGGAGCGCGGCCAATACGGCCTTCCAAACTGCCGGTAATTACACAATACCCAGTACTGGCGAAACGGTAAATGCTGCGTTCAGTCCAGAAACGGTCAACGGCCATCGAACCCAAGCAGATCCTTGGTTATATCCTGATACGGATTGGTTCGGCGCTACCTTTCAAGATTGGGCCGAACAACAAAGACACAATCTGTCCGTTAGTGGCGGAAGCGAAGATTTAACGTATTACGCATCGCTTGGCTATGCCGATCAGGGTGCCATTTATAAGAATTCCGCGAACCGCTATCAGCAATATAATTTTAGGATCAATACCGATGCCAAGGTCAACGATTACCTTTCCGCTAAATTGATGATGGGGTATAGAAAGGAAGATAGAAATTTTCCAACCGAAGGCGCCGGTGCCATCTTTAGAATGCTGATGAGGGGTAGGCCAAACGAACCTGCGGTTTGGCCAAACGGCTTGCCTGGACCTGATATTGAAAACGGCCAACAGCCCGTTGTCGTAACTACCAACCAAACAGGGTACGATAATCAACCGACCGACTACCTCCAATTTACTGGCTCGGTAGACATTAAGAACCCTTGGGTAGACGGTTTGACCTTGACACTACTTGCCGGCGTTGACCAAAGTCAATTTCGTAGAAAATTATGGCAGACACCATGGACGTTATATTCTTTAGATCGTGCCAATTATATCGCAACTGGAAACCCAGTACTTACCGGATCAATTAGATCTAATTTTACCGATGCAAGATTATTACAAGAATCAAATAATGTTCTAAATACAAACCTTACAGCTTTATTGAATTATGATAAAACCATAGGTGAAGATCACAACATAAACCTTTTAGCCGGTGTAACCCGCGAAAATTTTAAAGGAGAATTTTTCTCTGCTTTTAGAAGGAATTTTTTGTCGACTGCTGTGGATCAGTTGGGTGTTGGGGGTGAGATCGGTCAAGAAACGGATGGTTTTGCCTATAACAGGACCCGTTTGGGCTATTATGGCCGTGCACAATATAATTTCAAGGAAAAATATTTGGCAGAATTTATATGGCGTTATGATGGTTCCTATATATTCCCGGGAAATGATCGTTTTGGCTTCTTCCCAGGACTATTGGTGGGTTGGAACATCAATAATGAGGATTGGTTCAATGTAGATGCCTTCGACTATTTAAAACTTAGGGCTTCCTACGGTGAAATGGGCAACGATCAAGTTGCATTTGACACCAATGGGGATGGAGAGATAGCGGATGATGAACTTCAGGAGTATGCCTATTTGTCCATTTATGATTTTGGACAATATCCGATCAATGGTCAAGTGCAGACTACGTTGACCGAACCACTATTAGCAAACCCTAGTTTTACCTGGGAACGGGCTCAAAACTTTAATCTTGGTCTAGACGGAATTACCCTTAATGGGAAGTTGAGCTTTACCTTAGAATATTTTTTGAATAAACGGGATCAGATATTGATCCAAGAGACAGGATCGACACCGGGTTCTTCGGGTATTTCCGATCTTTTGCCTCCGGTCAACGCCGGTAAAGTGGATAACGAAGGGTTTGAATTTGCCCTGAATTATTATGGCGGCAGTCCTGATGGTTTCAAATGGGATGCAGGGATTAATGGCGGGTATGCGAAAAACAGCGTGGCCTTTTTGGATGAAATTCCTGGAGCGCCTAGCTACCAGTTGAAAGAAGGTAAACCTATTGGTGCCTATATCGTTTATGAATATGACGGAGTCTTTAGGGATGAAGCGGCAGTTGCAGCCAATACCTTGGATTATAGTGCGGTTAAGCCTCAGTTGGAACCCGGCGATATGAAATTCAAGGATATTAACGATGACGGCGTTATCGATGATTTGGATCAGGTTCGTTTAGATAACAGCATCGTACCCAATTTTAATTTTGGTATAACCTTTAATGCTTCCTATAAGAACTTTGACCTAGCTGTCCTATTCCAAGGGGCCACGGGAGCAAAACTACCGATTCAAACAGAGTCAGGGGACATTGGAAATTATCTAAAATATAGTTTCGAGAATAGGTGGAGCCCGGACAATCCGAGTAGCGTAGACCCGAGATTGGCAAGCAGGGGGGATACCTATTACACCGGCGGGGATTACAGTTATGACGGGGGAAATCTTGGCAATAACACCTACTATTTATTCAGTAAGGATTATATTCGGCTTAAAAACGTGCAATTGGCCTATAATTTTCCTGGTAAAATGATAGAGCAGTTCGGGCTATCCGCCTTTAGGGTATATATGAGCGGATTAAATTTGGCAACTTGGGCAGCACAGGACATTTACGATCCGGAATCGACTAGTAGTAGCGGGCAAATTTATCCCCAACAAACAATTATTAATACAGGTTTTAGTTTAACATTTTAAAAAAAAGTTATGAAAAAAAGAAAGTTAATACTGTTAGGCTTGTTGACGGTGGCCCTCATACCGCTATCGTGTAACGAGGATTTTTTAGAAACACAACCGTTGGATTCCATATCTGCGGACGCCACCTGGGCGGATGGTGCATTATCACAGGCATTTGTATTCAATGTTTATTCCTCTCTTGGCTACGGGGGTTTTGAAGAAGAAGGTTTGGCATCCATTACAGATGAAGCAATGTTTACCCACTCCGGTAGAGGTATTAATGTAATTACAGAAGGATCGCTTTCTCCTGCGGGAACAGGTAATGATAGGATAGTTCCTCAATGGAACGAACTTTTTTTGGCAATCAGAAAGGCCAACATTGCCATCCAAGAATTACCTAACGCTACATTTGAGGACCAAACTTTAAAGGATCGCCTGTTAGGTGAATCGCTATTTTTAAGAGCTTATTACTATCATCAATTAATGCGTTATTATGGTAGCACTCCAATAATTGACACACCATACGGATTGGATGATGACTACAGTATTGCAAGAAATACGTACGCAGAAAACGTGGACTTTGTAGTTTCAGACTTAAATCAAGCCATAACTTTATTAGATGGTAAAGATTTTACGCCAGGCAGGGCATCTAAACTAAGTGCCATGGGATTAAAATCCAGGGTGCTACTATATGCAGCCAGTGATTTACGAGACGGGCCAACAGCAAGTGCCAATTCGGCTGTTCTTGGTGCTTATTCCAATCTAGATTTGATCGCATATACCTCCGGAGACAGACAAGCACGTTGGAATACGGCCAAAGCAGCAGCCAAAGCAGTACTAGATGAAACTACGGGTTATAAATTAAACTTGTCCGCACCTGCATCCGCAGACGAAGCCGCAGACACCTATGTATCCATAGCAATGGGCGGTGGTAGTGCTATAGGCGACCCTGCAGCTAGAACCGAATTATTATTTGAACGCACACATACCCCTTTGTTTACCGTGGAAAGCAATTGGCCTCTAGGAGGTATCCACCAAGGGATTAATAATGGCCCTAACGGATATCACAACTGGGCAGGCAATACACCAATACAACAATTGGTAGACGACTATCAAATGATGGACGGTTCCGAATTTGATTGGGACAATCCTACGCATGCGGCATCTCCTTATGAAAATAGGGACCCAAGGTTATATGCCACCATTCTTTATGATGGGGCAGGTTGGAAACCTCGACCAGACGACGTTGTAAGTATAGACCCTTTTGATGAAATACAGACCGGTACTTATGAGGGAATAGACGAAAAAGGAGAATCCATAATTATCCCTGGCGTTGATATGCGTGACTCGCCTATAGAAAACTGGAACGGAAGTAGAACGGGATATTATGTCCGTAAATTTATTGACGCAGATCCGGCAGTGGTCGATAATCAATCGAGCGCACAAGTAGTTCCTTGGCCGTTCATTAGGTACACGGAAATGGTACTTAATTATATTGAGGCCTCC
>CAJQMW010000155.1 GCA_905479535.1 uncultured Maribacter sp.
TGAAAAACCGGAGCTCTCCTTCTACCCTTTCTCCATCAATTATTTTGGTAATTTCCTGTTCGCCCTCCCCCACTTCCTTATTACCGTTCCAATAACTAATGGCACCGACTTCGCCGTCCGTGCCAGAAAGTTTTCTTTCCATATTAGGATCTTTTTTTGCCCAGGGAGACCATTCCTGTTGTTTGTTTAAATAGCGAAGGTGAGGAAATACCTTGGTCTTGGGGCTATCAATTTCTATGGTCCTGAAAACGTTATACGTTTTCGGAGCGATCAGGGCAAGGATAATGAGAAGGGCAAAGATTCCACCCAGGATATAGATTAATGTAGTCATTTGTTTATCAAATAGTTGGTTATCTTTTCAAGATACTGAAAAAATCATTTGGTCCGGTAATACCTTATCAGAATTTCCTCGATACTTTTAATGGATTTTTTGGTCCAATCCAGACGTTTTTCCGTTATTTCTTTTTCTTTCAATTCCCAAGGTAAATTTGTTTGCTTCAGTTTCGTGGTAAGGTCTTGAAGTATAATAGCAGCGGAAACAGAAATGTTAAGACTTTCGGTAAAACCAACCATGGGAATTTTCAGAAAAGAATCTGCCGAGGCAAGTACCTCATCACTTAGGCCTTCTTTTTCCGTTCCGAAGAACAAGGCAATTTTAGAATCAAAATTGAACTTGGAAAGTAGCGTTCCGTCATCATGTGGTGTAGTGGCAACAATTTGATACCCAAGTGCTCTCAGTTGTTCCAAGGCCTCGGTGCATGAGTCATATCGATGCACATCCACCCATTGTTGCGCACCCATGGCTATATTCTTATCCAACCTTTTTCCGAACCTACCTTCAATTAAATGGGCCTCTTGAATGCCAAAAGATTCACAACTTCTGATTACGGCACTGGTATTGTGCATTTGGTACACATCTTCAATAGCCACGGTTATGAATTTGGTCCGCTCCTTTAGTACCGAAATAAATCTATCTCTCCTTTCTTCAGATATAAAATCCTCTAAATAGCACAAAAGCTCCTCGTTCATAAAACCAAGATAATAAAAAGTATATTTTTATATAAAAATCAAAATACATTGAAAAAAATAGTAGTGCTCAGCGGAGCAGGGATCAGTGCGGAAAGTGGATTAAAAACTTTTAGGGACGCTAATGGTCTGTGGGAAGGACATGATGTAACGGAGGTAGCTACTCCGGAAGGTTTTAACCGAAACCCAAGCTTGGTACTGGATTTTTATAATCAAAGGAGAAGACAGCTGTTAAAAGTCTTCCCAAATCCTGCACATATTGCCTTAACCAAATTGGAATCAAAGTTTGATGTTACCATTATTACCCAAAACGTAGATGACCTTCATGAGCGCGCCGGAAGCTCAAAAGTCCTTCATTTACATGGCGAGTTACTTAAGGTTCGAAGTACCAAGCCCAATGCAGATGAGATGGAATGGAGAGAAGATATCGTAGTGGGAGATTTATGCGATGACGGATATCAATTGCGCCCAAATATTGTATGGTTCGGGGAGGCCGTACCGTTATTGGATGATGCCATAGCCATCACTTCTAAGGCGGATATTCTAATCATAGTAGGCACCTCTATGCAAGTATACCCCGCAGCAAGCCTCATAGATTTTGTGGGAAATGACAAACCCATTTATTTTATCGACCCTAAGCCTTCTATTTCAAAAAATAGAAGAAACCTATCCGTAATAACCAAAACGGCAGTTGAAGGAATGCCTACATTGGTTGCTTCCCTAATTGATACAGAATCCTAGTACTCTCGGCCCAAGAAACAATACTATCAATCTGTTCCTGAGATAGTCGGGCATTTTTATGGATCCATTTATAGCTTTTCAAGGGCATTTCACCTTCAGAAACTTCCTCAATTAACTCCTCTAATTTATGGTCTTTTTGTTTGATGGAATAGTTCTCCCAATCCGAAAAATTAAGATGTTCCTTTCCTTCATTGACATGGTCGGACAACCAATAGGATACCGGGGCAATATTATTGTACCAAGGGTATGCGGTATTTTCGCTATGACAATCATAACAGGTTTGCGTAAGTATCTTTTTTACGCTTTTTGGGGGATTTGTTTCGGCTATGAAGACAGAAGCGTGATTGCCCTGAGATATATTCTTTTCCGGTCTGTAAAACTGTAGGGCAACGAATACGAGAAGTAACAAAAAAGAGATTTTTTTCAGTATTTTCATTTGGGGGATATGTTAGTTCAAAATTACAATTTTATGAACAGCGAAGAACTTTATGAATCGTTAAATTATATAGACCATTCTAGGGAGAAACGTAAGGAAATGGCGCAATTAATTGTAAACAACCCACAACTTGTCGCTCCCTTATTGGATGTGGCTTTTACTGTTGACGACCCTATTTCAACAAGGGCATGCTGGGTTTTAGAATTCACGGCAAAAGAAAAACTGTCCTATCTCTTTGTTCACCTGGATTACTTTACCTCAAAAATCAAAGAAGTTCATTTGGACTCTTCCGTTAGGCCCATTGCCAAAATCTGCGAGTATTTGACCATTTCATATTTTTCGGAAAACAAGAACGAAACCAAGAACGTACTAACCGCAAACCATCAAGAAAGAATAGCAACGGCTTGTTTTGATTGGCTCATTGGCAATCATAAAGTAGCGGCAAAAGCCTACAGCATGACCAGTCTTTTTCTCCTAGGTAAAAAATTTAGTTGGATACATCCGGAACTTAAGCTTGTTCTCGAACAAAATTATGCTTCCGGTAGTGCCGCCTATAAGGCCCGTGCTAGAACTACCTTGGCAAAAATAAAGAAGAGACAAAAGCTATAATCTAAGTGATATTTACTTTTAAACTCTTATGCTTATGGATATCTTTGCCATCATAATCAATCCAAACCTGACCTTATGTCTTTATCTGCTTTAAGTGCCGTATCTCCTATTGACGGACGCTA